>JAUUZV010000032.1 GCA_030592085.1 Clostridia bacterium
ATTTCAGCTCTACTACCAGTATCAATGACACCATATGTACTATACTCACTAGCAAATGATTCAAATAAATCAAAGAATTTTAATACTTTCTTATAATCTCCACAAACAACAACATAATTGTTTTTAGAAAGATCTAGTACATTGTCAGGGTCTAATTCATTAATAAATTCAATGTTAGCATTAGGATCAATATAGTCAACTGTTATGTTATCATATGAATCATACTTTTTTAACAAGTCAATTATTTTCCAGTGATACGAATCATCTGATAACCTAGTTTCATCAATAAATCCATATATTTGTACTTCCTTGTCAACTTCTTCTAGTATAGTTTTAGTTTGATCTCCTATGGAATATAATTTTTCAGGGGTTAAGTCTACTTCAAAAGTAACCCATGAAGCCATAAGATTAACCATAACAAACACAATAATTGCACTTATCATAATTATAATCGCACTTGAACCAAACTTTAATTTTCTACTTCTCTCAATTTTTTTTACATCATAATTTTTATCTGTCATCATCAATCACCCTTGTACCCATCTTCTTCTTTCAATAATTCTCACTGTTAAAAACAAAATGACAATTGTGAAAGACAACAAATATACTACTTCAGCTAAGCCTAAAATTCCTTTAGTAAATACTTGGTAACGGGATATTAATGAAATCCATTCAAGTATTACACCTACAATTCCTCCAACAGTAGTAGCTAGTGTATCTGCAACCCACATAACTAATAAAGCTACAAAAGAAATTATTGCAGAAATAATCTGATTTTCTGTAACTGCTGATGCTAGAATTCCTATGGCAATAAATGCAGCACCTAATAATAGGAAACCAATATATCCACCTGTTAGTTGGATTGTAAATACGCCACCCATAATAACGATTATTAATGGGTATATAAAAGATATTCCAGTAATAACTAAAAATACTGTATAAGCTCCAATGAATTTCCCTACTACAATCTTATATAAAGATGTAGGTGATGTCATTAACAATACCTCTGTTCCATTTTTCCTATCTTCTGCCAATGCTCTCATTGTAAGGATTGGAACTATGAATATTAGGAAAAATCCCATATCACCTAAAATTGTAATAAAATCGCCTCTACTAGCTTGTAATCTTGGCCAGAAAAAAATTGATATTAACAAGATAAATAGGCCAATAAGTACATAGGCTATTGGAGACTTAAAATATGAACCAATTTCACGTTTTGCTATTGTCCACATATTATTTATCCTCCGTTCCCTGTGTTACAACATTGATAAAAATATCTTCCAATGTCATGGTTGAAGGTTTACTCTCTAGAATTGGACATCCTGCTTTTGCTAGTTTGTAAAACACTTGTTCTCTGACGTCTTTGTCAGATTCAATTATGTATTTGTAGGCATTGTCTTCTGTTTTGGCAGCTGCCTCTATATATTTCACCCCATCTATGGTTTTAATTGTTTTCACTATTTTTTCTTGATTACCCATAATAATCATTGTCAGTTTCAAAAATTGATTAATATCGTCTGATAAACGACTTGTTGTATCTTCAGCTGCGATTACTCCATTATTAATGATTACAACTCGTTCACAAATTGCACTAACTTCTGGTAATATATGTGAACTTAAGATAATTGTTCTTTCTTCTGCTAAAGCTTTTATAACTCTTCTGATTTCAATAATTTGTTTTGGATCTAATCCAACGGTTGGTTCATCTAAAATCAATACTTCAGGATTTCCCACTAAGGCTTGAGCGAGTCCTACTCTTTGCCTATATCCTTTTGATAGATTGTCAATGAGACGTTTTCTGTGGTCTGTCAATCCCACAAGTTCCATAATGTCTGCCATCTGACCTTGTTGTTTTCCTCTAGCTACGCCTTTTAATGAACTAACAAAACGCAAATACTCTGTTACTGTCATGTCTCTGTATAAAGGCGGTGCTTCTGGCAAATACCCAATTCGTTTTTTAACCTCTTTAGGCTGTGTCAATATGTCATAGCCATCAACTTTTACTGTTCCTGCAGTGGATGGAAGATATCCTGTTATAATATTCATTGTAGTTGATTTCCCTGCACCATTTGGTCCTAGGAAACCTACAATTTCTCCCTTTTTCACTGTAAAACTAATGTTGTTGACGGCAACAATTTGACCATACTTTTTGGTTAAGTTGATAATCTCAATCATTGCCATTCCTCCTACTTAGATTTTTCTTCCCCTATGTATAATACATAGCTCTCAATATTATATATTTTCTCACCAAAAATTTCAACCCTATCAGAAACATGAAGGAAACTACAAAAAACTTAGATTATAAAAATCTATAGTTAATTGCTATTTTGTTTTTTTTAGTAATTATCTTAAATATTTAGAAGTGCTTTAATATTATTTCCTTTAATTTTATCAATCTTTTCAATTTTTAAGTATTGAAGTTTTACAAGTTGAGGTTCAATGTATTGAAAAGGAGATACGGAACCAAAAACAATATTATCAATACTTGCAATATCAATTAATTTATACAAGTCATTATTAAATATTTCAACTCTGGCAAAATCAAAAAACACATTACCATTTTTTATTTTTGATGTTTTATTCAAGTACTCTGCTATAGTGTGAGAGGATCCATTTGAAATAATAAATTTAGCCTTTTCACATAATGTAATCACCTGGCTTACTTCTTCTATAGATAAGTTTTTATTAGTATCAAGCCAATGCTTTTGTCTTATGTTTTCAATTGCACATGGAAGATGAATTGGAATATTCATTTCTGTTGCTAGATTAATTAATTCAATACAATTATCATCAGTAAGTTTATAATCATGATAATAGGGATAAAGTTCAAGTCCTTTCATCTTAAGCTCCTTAATACAATATATAAAATCCTTTTTCCATCCCGCATAGCTTGGATTTATGATAGCAAATGGAATAAATATATTTCTATAACTTTTAATTTCTTCGGACAACTCAATATTACCTTGTTGAGTATCTTTATAAAATATTGCATTTATTGATGATACACACGCTAAATCAATCCCTTTATTTTCTAAATGTTTAAAAAGTGTTTGTGCAGAGTTAAATCTTATTTTCCTAAAAGGCCAATGGCCTATATATGTATTAACGTCAATAATCATCTTTCGCCTCTTTTCACAAGATATCTTTCAAACTTTTTGTTATTTAGTATCTCTACTTTATCATTATAACTAATATTTGCGCCTAACATCTTTCCAATACTTGATGAAAATGACATATCGGTTCCAAATAAAAGTCTCTTTGAACCTAAGTAACTAGTAGCCTCTTCAATAATACCTTCATCACATACACTCCCACTAATATCAAGATAGATATTTGGAAATTTCTCTATAGCCTTTAATGTCCACTGCCAGTCACCACCTCCGCCTATATGTGCATGAATAAAAACACCTTCAGGATACATAGCTGCAACTTTAGCAAAATGTTCACCATTAGAAGTAAAAGGTTGTAATTCTGGTTCAAAATTAAGTTTAGCAGCATGTTCAAGTATAGGAATATCTAATTTAATACACTTTTCAATAACATCTCTAACTACAGGATTTGATATATGATATTGGTTATAAAGCTTAATACCAATAAATCCAAATTCATTTATACACCTATCAATTTCATCTAATGACTCTTTAACATAACCAGGATTAACAAAGGCCATCCCTTTCATCATTTTTGGGTATCTTCTTGTTGCTTCATATTGAATATTATTGCAATGTTTAAATTCATCTGGTGTAGGATTACCTCCTAAAATTGGTAGTGATGATACTATTAAATCCATATAAGTATCATATGCGGCTTTAACAGTAAGTTTTAAGCGACTTTCATCTAACTCACCTTTTTCATTGAGCCATACATGGTCATGCCAGTTAATAACTGTATTATTCTTAAATAAATCCATTGAACCCTCCTAAATATGTAATAGTCCAAATCTAATGGGATTATGTGAATCCTCCTTTAGATATATTCTTTCATTTTCTAAACATCCAGACCATAACATTTGTAAATCTCTTCTTACTCCACAATCTCTGTCATTTACTATTACATCAAATCCAATAAGTGAATCAGCTATTGGTAAACCTCCAAGACACTCCCAAGGTATCATTAGTGATATTTCATATCCATTAGAAACAATATTTGTAGATACACCAATCTTTTCAATATGTACAATTTTATTATCAATTGAGCTAATAGTAGATGAGTTATCATTTACTCCTGGTACTACTAAAATACCATAAATACCTTTAGTAATTTTACCCACTTTTCTAAAACTACTATCTCTCCTATCAATATACACTTGAATACTATCATTATCAAAAGGAAATTTACCACCATCAAACTGAACGCTATCATCTTTTATTTTAATATCTATATACATATTATCACCTGTATTACAAATCATAGCCATTGCTGAGACATCATTAATCCCCTCCCACTTTTTTTCTCCTCTTCTAACTTGCTTAATGCTATCCATCGTCAGATTGGGTATAAAATTAATATTAGTTAAAAAATCTGTAGATACAATGTTTTTTATTTTTGTATAAGCTTTTTTATAATGTCTTATAAATTCTTTTTCATTATAAATAATAGAATATGTAATATCAATATTTTCATTTTTTATATATTTATATAGTTTTTCAATGGATATGAATAGTTTTCTTTCTTCAAAGGGTTTTAATTTTATTTTCTCATTTATTAAAGTTATAAATAGTTCTATTTCATTTTCTGCATTATTTTTTAATAAAATATTAAATACTCCTAATTGATTAAGTGGAATCCATTCGTCAACACTAAATATTGATACTTCTTCATCCTCAGTTATTTTATCTTCAAAATTATATTCAGTAATAAGTTTGTCTTCTTTGTAAACATTAATTTTTATGTAATCATCATAGATAGCAATTACATACTTTTTACCATCTTCGGTTATTATTATATATTCTCTATCATTAACTTCACTAAAAGTACAAACTTTTTCGTCTTGATAAGTTTCCATAAGCGAAGCAAAACTAGTTTTTTCGGTATTTCTTTCTAAAATCATCATTGGAAATAACTGAGGCATTTCGTTAGGGGGCCCATACGCCCTACCACTATAAACATTTGTATTATCTTCACCAATTGTTTTTATAACTAACAAACCATCATCATTCTTGAAAGTGGCTATAATATCATTTGAAGTGGTACTCTTTTTAAGTTCATTTATATATCTATAACTTTCATATGGTAATTTGCTTTTTTCAAATTGTAAATTCTCAAATGACAATGTCCCAAAACTATGTAATGAAAAATGGTATAAATGTTTTGCATTTGATTTAACTGTAAAAAAATCAAAGAGTATATCATCTTTAAAAAGTATTATCGTTCTCTCCATATCAACACCTGGAGCTATATCAGAAACTTTACTTTTTGCTAAAGAGAAATCACTATTTTTTTCAAAAACACTACATATTCCATCTCTTACTAAATGGTCTTGCCCATCAACTGTAATTGTATTATGAGCTATAGTTGATCTATACCATTTTAATTGATCAAAATAATAATTGCATGTACCAAAATCACACAACCATCTTCTTTTTTTAGTTAAAAAATTAAGATTAAGCCTGTCTGGGTGTCCATGCCCACCACCATAATCGCCATAATCTAAACTTGCATAGGTACCATTATTATTTCTTAACACAGCTAACCCTGTACCACTCATATTTATACTTTTTTGATAGGTCACTAAATTATCTTCACCTAAATCTGGAACTGCATTTAAAAAACCTCTCCAGTCAAGATTATGTCTCATTGAAACAGTTGATTTAAATACATCCATAATGCCCGCAGCATTATGTGGTTGATTATTCTCGTCTTCACTATGAGCATACATTGTTTTTAATATTGTGGAAAACTCAAGATTCTTATATCTCGAATAAGCCAACTCATATAGTCCTGCATACCACCGTTGAGCGATATGGCTTGCATAACCTGAATCTTTTCTTGATGGGAATGTTAAATCTGGTTGTAGTGATTTTAATGGTGCACTATACATCATCTCAATTGAATGACCATTGAATTCTTTATTATACAAATCTAAACCATTATGCCTACACATTTCAGCCATACTTATTATTGATGGAAGTGTTGCAAAGTGATAATTATCCCCTTCATACCAGAAACCATCTTCTAGTACTGAATATTTCATATGATTAACAAATCCATTTTTTCCATACAATGCATAATCTACAAGTTTTTTATCGCCAATAAGATATCCAACTGCTAATATCCCACCGTTATTAAATGCCTGTCTATTATTAACTCCCTCATCATAGTCCATTATAATTTTGGCACTGTACTGAAAAAGATTTTTCTCAATGTTGTTTTTCTCGTCAGTTGAAAAGCAATTACTTTCTTTAACCATATCATACGCACAAGCTAGGTGCATAATCCATACAGACTCCATGTAGGTTGACTGGAATACTTTGGTTGGTCCAAGTTCATTATCATTATTAGGGTAACTATCATAAAACTTCACATAATCAAGCAGCATTTTTCTAATAATCAAAGCATATGTCTCATCCTTTAGAATTTGATAAACAATTCCAACATTCATACTCATTTGAGAAAGCCATGCGTGATACTGAGTAATCCATGCTCTATTATATGGTTTGTCTTTATAATTCATTTTACAAGTAGGGCATACATGATCATTTGGTTTTAATGGGTCAAAAACAAGAGTAGTATTATCTCTACTACATGTTTCATAAAAAACATATCCACTTTTTTTTGGAACATTAAAACCACTATTAACTAATATATCCGCTTTTTTCTTGATGTTGTTAAAAGAATTACTATACCACTTATATTTGATAATATTTTCTTTTATCTTGTTTATCTCAGTTTTACTTGTAAATAATCTTGGCTCATACATATCTTGTTCTCCAGTTGCAAATATAGTTAATATATTTTACCCTTTACATTCACATATTGCAATATATACTCATTAATTTTCATTGTCAATTTCATTATGTATTGACGGATATAACTTAAACAATTATACTTTATCAATGAATATTAAAGCAGTTATTTTTGATATGGATGGAGTTATTGTTGACTCTGAAAAAGTTATAACAAAAGCTTGTCTTTTAGCCTTATCTGAATTTGGTATAAAGGCTTTAGAAAGCGATTTTAAACCTTTTACAGGCATGGGAGAAAATGCATTTATAGGTGGTGTTGCTAATAAATATGGTCACCCCTTTGATTTGGCAATGAAGAAACGAGCTTATGAAATTTATGTAGACATTGTTGAAGAAGAACTTATTGTCTATGAAGGTATTTCTCATTTGATAAGCGAAGTAAAAAATAAGGGTTATAAGGTTTGCTTAGCTAGTTCAGCTGACTTAATTAAAGTAAAAGCAAATTTACAAGTAGCCTCTATCCCATTAAATAGTTTCGATGCCTTAGTCTGTGGAGATATGGTAAAAAATAAAAAACCAGCTCCTGATATTTTCTTACTAGTTGCAAATCAAGTTAATATTAGTCCAATAAATTGTTTGGTTATAGAAGATGCACTTTCAGGCATTAAAGCTGCAAAAGCTGCTAATATGAAAAGTGTAGCAGTTTTAACATCATTTGATGCTAATTCTTTTGCTACACTTCATCCAGATTTTATTGTAAAAAACACAATAGATATTTTAGAATTTCTATAAATTTTTCTTTTTATTTCTAACAAATTCAATGGCACTTTTACCTGCAATAGCTCCATCGCCCACAGCTTTTGATACTTGCTTAAATCCACCTATACAATCTCCTGCAGCAAATATGTGAGGAATATTTGTTACAAAATTCTCATTAACAACTATACTTTGCTTATTTAATTCTAATCCCATTTTCAAGGCGAGTTCACTCCCAGAAGCACTTTCATATGCAACAAACAATCCATCAAAAGTCACAGATTCATCAGTTGCTAGAATAGCACCACTAACTTTATCAGTTCCAATGATTTCTTTTATAGGTTCTTTGATTACTTTCATTCCTTTAATTAATTGTTTCGCATCTTCTGACATATCTAATTCATTACCATTTGTATAAATTGTAATATTACTTGTTACAGGTTTTAATTCATATGCTTCATGGGCTGTATAATCTTTGTATCCTAATACTCCTAGTGTTTTATCTTTATAGAAAAACCCATCACAAACTGCACAATAGCTAACACCTTTTCCTTCAAATTTTGTTAATCCATTAATTCTTACTTTTTTTCTAGAAGAACCAATTGCAATAATTAATGCATGTGCTTGATATTTCCCTTGTAAAGTTGTTACTTCAACTTCCTCATAACCATTTATTGCAACAACCTCATCTTCAACAAAATCAACTCCTAATGCTTTTGCCTGTTGAACTCCATTATGTAATAGTTCTTCTCCACTAATTGGTTTAGGTACTCCATAGTAATTTTCTATTTTCTCTGCTTTTTCCAACGATCCCCATCCATTCGCAATAATGAGTGTTTTCATGTTAGAGCGTGCTGTATATAAACTAGCTTGTATTCCAGCCGGTCCTTTTCCTAAAATAATAATATCGTACATTATTTGTTCTCCTGTTTTTTCTTAAACTTACTTAATAATAAGGAATAATCATAAAATATAAAGATAGTAAATAATCCAATGGCAATGGTTCCAAATATCCAGTTAAGTAATGCCACTACAATTGGTACATTAATTGAAAAAATTAAATATCCTCCCATTACAAAAACAATTACAAAAAGAGATACTTTTCCAAAAACAGACCAGTACGAACTAGCTAATACATATTTTGATTTTTCAATTGGTTTTTTCCCAAAAAAGTATAGTCCTGGTATTTTATATGCAAAATGAACTATTATTAGTAAGGAAATCACTACAATCACAAAACCTGTAACCAAAGATAATAAACCAGTATTTAAGAAAGTAGTCGTATTATTTTCAATAGCTTTTTTTGCAATGATAACAGATGGAACAATTACCAATGGTGTTACTGCTAAAAATCCTAAAAAGACAAGATAAAATTCAAAAAACACATATGATACTTTTATAAAATACTTTTTTACACCATCAATTATATCTGTTTTACTAGCTTTACTACGTATAACACTTTTGTAGATTAAGTAAAAATATCCTGAAGTAAATACTCCTGATAAGATACCCATAAAAATTGAAATCAATAATATCCCTAAAGCTATGTAAGGAATAACCCCTATTTTATAGACCTCTTTAGATAAAAGTACAATAGTGTCTGTTACTGATTCTGTAATAAAGCGATCATACATCTTAAGAAGAGACGATAATGGATTAAATAATCCGATTATCGATATAACGAAAGCTATAATAGAAAAGTAAATAAATATAATTGGCCTTTTCAAGTAATAAGTTAATGCATCTCTAAAAAAATTCATGTTTTCCTCCAATATAAAGCAAGTGTATTATAACATAGGTAAGAAAAAAGTGTAAATAGAACGTTTGAAATGTAAAATCTATGTTATGATACTTTTAACAAGTACTAGGAGCTATTCTTATGAAAATCACTCACAATCAATTAACTATTAATCTAACTGCTTTTTTACGTGACACAAAAAAAACTATTCCCATTAAAGTTAGAACTATTGACCAAGAAACCATAGAATATTCTATTAATTATAATAGTGAAACTAAAACATCTGTAGTTATAGAAATAACTTGTGAAAATGATGATGATATTTTCCACTTAATTCCTTGTAATATTCATGGAGACAATAATCTAGAAAAAGCTAAACCTGGATATTTTCCTAATCTTACAACAACACAAAGTAAACATATTACTTCTTCTCCTATTTGGGAATTTAAAGCAGATAGGGCCTCTCACCCTGTATCAATTATAGCAACATCAAAAGGTGCTGTTGGAATATCTGTAAATCCTTATATGAATGATGGAAAGCTAATTAAAAATGGTCTTTATTCAAAGTTACCATCTAGCGCTGGTGTTACTTTAGGATATCAAAATATACCTGTCACTTTTACTAGTAAAGAAAACATGACTCCTTCAACAATGGATACTTGCAACAATTTTAAAGCTACTGGTCATATTTACTTTATAAAAGGAGAAAACAGATTAGCTTGTCATAATATTATTAAAAATGTATATGAAACCTATCATGAACAACCCAAGTATAAACACACTCACAAAACCTATTTAAAAGAATTCTTGAAAAGCTATTCACAAATAAATTGGTCTGAAAGTGAGCAAGCTTTTACAAATATGGATTGTCAGCTTCCATCAAATCCATCATTAACTCCTTGGCGTCCATTAATTGCCACTGGTTGGACAGGAACAGGTGTATTATGTTATCCATTGTTATTATCACAATTACTATTAAAAGAAAACAATTCTTTTACCAATAAACTTACTGAATTGTTTGATAAAATGACTAAAAGAATTAATCCTAATAGTGGGTTATTTTATGATTTAATAAAAACTCATAATGGTAGTGATGTTAATGGATGGTGGGCAGGTTATATTGTAAAGGATTGTCATTGTGCATACACCAATGGTCACGGTATTTATTATTTACTTAAAACATATCAATTGCTAAAAACAAAACAAAATATTGACAAAAAAGAATGGTTAGCTTCTTCTCAAATTGCACTTGATACAATTATAAAATTACAAAAAAGTGATGGAAATTTTGGTTATACATATTCATTAAATGAAGCTAAGATTCTAGATGATGAAGGTTTTGCTGGCTGTTGGTTTGTCCCTGCTTTACTTTTAGCTTATCAAATAACTAACCAGTCTAAATATTTAGCAAGTGCAAAAAAAGGTATGTTATTTTATCATAACTTTGTAACAAACTTAACCTGTTTTGGAACTCCTATGGATACTTGGAAATCAATTGATGAGGAAGGTAATTTAGCCTTTATAAGAGGTGCTAGATTATTACATGAAATAACTAAGAATAAAAAGTATTTAACAATGCTTGAAGATGGTGCTAATTATGAATATTTATGGCGATACTGTTTTAAAGCTAAACCTGAATTTCGTCCACTAAGAGATAGTACTTGGAACTCTTGTGGTGGTAGTATAACTTCTGTTTCTAATCCACACATTCACCCAATGGGAGTCAATATAACGGCCGATTTGTTTTACCTTTATCAAGTGACAAATAATCCATATCATTTGTCACGGGCACAAGACGGGTTATACTGGGGTTTACAAACTGCTGACTTATATCCCGAAGTAACAGGATACGGCCAGTTAGGGGTTATGACAGAGCGTTATTGCCCTTCTGATGGCTTAACAATAGAAGAATATGATGATCATAGCAAAAGTAGTATCTGGTTTACTTTTAACGGTTGGGCTGGTGTTTCAGTTCTAGAAGGTTTAGCAGAGTCAATTTTACAAAATCACATTAAGTTGTAGTCGTCTTCATTATAGTAACTGTCGATACTCACTTGGTGAAACTCCAAAACTCTTTCTAAACAATCTAGTAAAATGTGCCACATCTTTGTAACTTAATTTATCTGCAATTTCATATACTTTTAAATTCGTTGTTTTAAGTGATTTTTTTGCTTCTGTCATCTTACAATTAATTACATGTGTTGTAAAAGATTGATTAGTTTCTGCTTTAAATATTTTACTTAGATAATTTGGATGTATTTGTAATTTTTCAGCTATTGAAACTAATGATATATTATCGTATATATTATCTTTTATATATTTTAATGCTTTATTAACTAAAAAACTATTTCTACTACTTTTCTTTTCCATCATTTCTTTCATAATTTCATCCATAAAATTATTTATAAATAAATTTATTTGATCTAAAGTTTTTAAGGTATTCAAATGTTTATACATATGATTTTCATTGCCATAATATCTGTGTTTATGAATTTCTAATGTATAAATAATTTTAACTAGATAAAATGTAAGCAAAAACATAATACGCTCTTTTTGTCTAATATCATTACTTAGGGCAAGTGAAATACTTTCGGTCATTAATCTAATTACTTTTTTAACTGTTACCATATCACCATTTTTTAAAGCAAAAATAACATCATCTTCATTATTTTTCAAAGTATTATCAAAGTCATCAATAGCTATTTTCTCTTTTGTTGTTTCAAATTTTTGATCAGAGTCAATAACAACATTTTTCCCAAGAACCACTCTATATTGTATGGCATCATTGGCTGTACGATTAGAAATTGCAATTCTTTCAATATTACCACAAAGAGAACCAACTCCTGTTGTTAAAATCATACCCATATTTGTATTTACCCAGTCTCTTACATCTGTTAATTGTTTAATTAATAATATCTTGTTTATGTCATCACCACATATAATTAAGCCTATTTTATTGTCTATATTAAAAGAATAACATGTATAAATTTTAGATAAATGTACTTCAACATAGCTCATTATGGCAGCTTTATAAAAACTTTGATCATAAATACTCTTTCTCTGAGATATATTATTTGATTCATATTCAAGTATACAGGTTATGAACTGTTTGAATTGTAAGTTTATGTCTAACATCTGTGCACGTTGCTGAATTTCTTCTTTATCTCTAAGTTTTCCTTCTAATAAAGTACGAAAAAAATTATCTTTCAGTATTAAAATATTTTCTCTGAGTTTCTTTCGAATATTATCGTTAATCTTAATTTCAGCTAACCTATATTCTATTTCTTTTTTAGCTTCGACTACTTTATTAACTAATTTTTCTTCATCTATTGGTTTAGTTAAATATGCAAATGCATTATGAGTAACTGCTTCACGTGCATACTCAAAATCTTTATATCCACTAATTAGAATAACTTTAATATTAGGATATATTTGATTAATAATTTGAAGTAACTCTAATCCATCCATATCCTTCATACTAATATCTGTAATAACTATACTAGGCATAAATAGTTCTATTAGATCTAAAGCTTCAGAACCCTCTCTCGCCAATCCACATACATTTATGTCATGTTTTTCCCAGTTTATACTTTTTGCAATGCCTTCTCTTATTGTATTTTCATCATCTACAATAATTATATCAATCATACTTTTCTCCTTCAAATGGTAATCTAATTGTAATTATTGTTCCATTATTTATAATTGAATCTACCTCAATACCATATGCTTCTCCATAATAAAGTTTAATACGTTTTTGTACATTTCGTAATCCTGACTCGCTCCCAATCATTTTAGAATTAATACTTTGTCTTATTAATTGTAACATTTCATTACTCATACCTTTTCCATTGTCAGCTACTTTAATTATTAAAATTCGATTTTCCACATGAGCATTAATAGTAATTAAACCTTGGCTACTCTTTTCACTCATTCCGTGAACAATAGCATTCTCAACTAAGGTTTGTACAATTAAATTTAGTATCTCAAAGTTCATGAGATTTTTTTCCATTGAAAAAGAGAAGCTAAATGAATCACCATATCTAACTTTTTGTATTGATAGATAACAACTAATCCCAACAAGCATATCTTTTATCGAAATCATATCATTACCTTTATTAAATGTCATTCTATACATGGTTGATAAATCTAGAACCATTTTTGAAATGTCTGGTATTTGATGTTCTTTTGCTATCCAGTTAATTGTATCTAATGTATTGTATAAAAAATGTGGATTTATTTTTTCTTGTAATACTTTTAGTTCTAATTCGCTTTTTACTAACTGTTGTTGATATAATTCTTGAATTAAAATTTCTACTTCTTGCACCATAGAATTATATGAAGTATACAACTGTCCAAATTCATCTTTTCTTTTTTCATTAATTGTTTCTGAAAACTTACCTTCTCCTGTTTTCTTCATATGTTCTAAAATTATTTCAATAGGTTGGTCAATATTCTTTTTCACAAAATATATCATCCACATAATATATAAACTCATTAAAATAATTATGCTAATTATTATTAGACTTTGCTCAGTTTGAGTAATAACTTGTGTGAATTTATCAGGTATGAATAAAACAATAGCTCCATCAAAAAAATCTAAAGGAGTGTAAATTAATCGACCAACACCATACCCCACTATGTCTACAGTAATTTCAAATTTTTCAGACAAATAAGCTTTTCTGTCGTAAATTATATGTCTTAAATCTATTTTTGTTAAAGTATCCACTTCACAAATGAATAAATCATCATCAAAATTAACTAATGCAGCTATTGTCTCATCTCCAAGTTTAGTACGTGAAATTAATTCATAAAACTCTTCCTTATCATAATTAATACTCAAATAAACAGGTGTTGATAAATTTGAATTAAACTTATCAGCCCTATAGATAATAGAAATAAGTTGAAGATTATCTGAACGTTCATCTTTACTTTCTATCCACCTAATTGAATTATCACCTTTAGCATATTTGTCAACCCATACTATATCATTTATATATTCTCCAAATTGTACATTACCATATGAATCAATGAAAACTCTTTCATCTTCCATATATAGATATATACTTTTAATTTCTTCATTTAATTCTGCTTGATATAAAACCTCATTTGTTATTGCATTAATTGCTTTATTTGTCCCTGTATCACCTAAAGTCAAACTTCTAGCAATTGTGTTTAAATGGCTACTATTACTTAACACAATGGCTATATCGTCACTTTTTTGTACTCTATAACTTATGTATTCATTAGATAATTTTGTAATCATGGATAAGACATTTTGGTTATTTTGTTCAGTAATAGCACTAATTCTGCTATTATTAGCAATAATTAAAGTAAGTACCAACAAGATACCAATGGATAAAGATATTATCAATTTAGCCTTAATACTTTTCAATAGCTTTCCCTTTCACTCTACCCTTATTTTACCATTTATTCAAAAAGAATACATAACTTCTAAATTAGCCTGCTTGTTCATTAATTTCTCTTACAATATCAATTGTTTTCAGTGCATCTTCTTCGTCTTTCGCTTCATACCATATAATTGTTTTATTTCTTTTTAAGAATTCTATATTTTCAGTAATTTCTTCATGAGTTAATAAAACAATAGTTACTTTGTCTTGTAATAATTCTTCATATTGTTTATAAACTTCAATCGCTCTAGCACTATTTGGATCATTTGAAATTTCGATATAGTCAATATTTGCAATAGTTACTACGTCTGGTAGTATATATGCACCTAGCGAATGAAGATGCATAAAAACATGATCAAATTGTTTGGTTATTTGTTCTGTATAAGGTCGTCCAAATTCTTTGTAATGATCATTTGAAATCATTGTAGAAGCATCTTCTGAAATATGTCCAATACTATTACCAGGTAGCCATATATCAAAGCCAGTAATAATACCATTATCTATTCTATCAACTAATTTAAGTTGTTTTTTTAAGGTAAACAACGCAGCGTCTGAGCAAAACTCCATTAGTTTTTTTAATTCATTAGGATTCTCATAAAAGTCATAAAATAAATCATTACCTCTAATTACATTAGCAATGTCCATTGGACCATTAGCTCCCCTGAATTTAACATAAAATTGATCTTTTGCTTTTTCTTTCAAATATGACATACCATCAATTACTAATTTTAAATAGATGTTATTTTCATCTAATACAAGAGAGTCAAATTGATTATAATCCTTTAAAACTTGATGATGCCAAGAGGTTGTCTCTGAAAAATTCACATCTCCACCAATAAAAGCTGTATGTTCAGCTATTCCATACCATGGATTAGTAGCTGGATACAAATCATCATCTATATGCTTTCTTTGATCCCAGTATTGTAAAAAATTATCAACTCTATCATCCAAATATATCTCCATATCATAAGGTAAATTATATGAATTAAGAGGTCGTTTATCTTTTTCCATCGAGGTAATCCCTTTTACTTGAATCAACGTTCCCTTTTTTGCATTTGTAAATGTTCTTGTTCTGTTAATTGTATTATTAACATTATCTTTGATCATTGTTTTTCTCCTAATTTTGCTTTTATTAAATATTGTATAAATAAGTATATGACAATTATTTGTAATATACCAGATATCCAAAAAACTATTTGATATCCATTA
>JAUUZV010000083.1 GCA_030592085.1 Clostridia bacterium
TATTCTCTTGATTCATATACAGTTATTTATTTAGTGAATTCAATAAGAGCTTATGATTTTTATTCACTAAATTGGGCATTACCATTATTAGATCAGGAGTTAGTTGATTTTTTTCAAAAAGTACCCATTGAAAAAAAATATTCTAAGAAATTATTGTATGAATATGTTGATAATCAAATAGGCATAATTCCATACTCAAATATGAAAACCTCCTATTTTGCAAAAAGCAAAAGAAATATGTTAGACAAAAGATATGCTCTGTTATCATTTCATAAAGCAATCTTCTTACACTGCGAAGCCAATTCACATATACCACTCTTTAAAAGAGTTTATCGATATTATAGAAATTTTTCTAGCTACTGTGCTGTTGTTGAAACACAACTAATGAAAAAGCAATTGAATAAGTAGCGTACCCACTGTATAATAGAATAAGAACATATGTTTGTGGAGATAAAATGAATAAAAAAATCATTAAAGTTTCAGTTAAAGATTTAGTTAGCTTTTCTACTAGTAAAGGGAATATTGAGCGTAAAGGATCATTTACTATGATGGATTCTGCCTATGAAGGAACTGTTATTCATCAGATATTTCAAAAAAGAATGCTAAGTACCCATGGGAAAGAGAAGTTTACTAAAGAGCAGTATTTATCTTACACCTTAGAAAATGAGCAAGTATCATTGGAAATATCAGGCAGGATTGATGGTGTTCTAATAAATGATACAGTTATTATTTATGAAGTTAAAACAACCCTCCGTGATGTTGATGATATATTACAAGAAGAGTATGTTAGCCACTGGGGACAAGCTTTTTGTTATGGATATATTTATGCTCTACAAAATAAACTTAACGAAGTTACAATTGAATTACTATATATTAATCGTGAAACAGATCAAGAAAAATCATTTACTATTAATTATACGATTGAACAATTAGAAAAGATATTTAATAGCTATGCATATAAGTACCTAACGTGGATGACAAAACAGATTACTTGGCAAAAAATTAGAAATACAAGTGCTCAAAGTATGGGGTTTCCTTTTTTAACATATAGAAATGGACAGCGAGAAATGGCTTCTAAAGTATATCGTTCAATTAGAGACGAAGAACGATTATATGTTACTGCACCTACAGGAATAGGTAAAACAATGGCTACTATTTTTCCTGCAGTAAAAGCATTAGGAGAAGGCATAGTAGATCGTATTTTTTATTTAACAGCAAAAACAGTTACAACAAAGGTTGCAATTCAAGCATATAAAATACTTAATCAAAAAGGATTAAATTTACGTGCGCTTGTTATAACTGCTAAAGATAAAGTGTGTCCTTTTGATGTTAGAAACTGTGATCCTGAAGTCTGTGATAAAGCTAATGGATATTATGATAGAATGCCAGATGCTAGAAGGCAAATACTAAAAGAACAATTCTTTGACAGAAAAACTATTAATAAATATGCAAGTATGTATAATATTTGTCCATTTGAGTTATCACTGGATATTGCATCATATAGTGATTTAATTATCTGTGATTATAATTATTTATTTGACCCTCGTATTAAATTACAACGATTTTTTACAGAAACAAAAGAAAACTATTGTTTCTTAGTTGATGAAGCACACAATCTTGTAAACAGAGGAAGAGAAATGTATTCTTCACAAATTAATAAAAAAGATTTATTAACTCTTAGAAGAAAAACTAATCCAGAGTGGAGTGATTTGAAAAAGAGAATAGGTAATGTAAATAAAATATTAAATGAATTAAAGAAAACATATTTTGATAATATTGATGAAGGATATTATCAAAACAAAGATATTCCTGGAAAATTAGTAGTAGAAATTAAAAAAATGGCTACTATTATGGAAAAATATTTTGACTATGACTTAAAACCTGAATATGAAGAATTATTTCTAGAAGTATATTTTACAGCATATTATTTTTCAAAGGTAGCAGAATTTTATGATGAGAGATATAAAACATTTTATAAATATGATAAACATAATTTTACAGTAAAATTAATGTGTATTGATCCATCACTATTATTATCAAAAGCCATGGACAAAGGAATTAATACTACACTATTTTCTGCCACGTTAGAACCAAAACGTTATTACATGGATTTATTAGGGAGTAGAGAATTTGATAAAAGTTTATCTCTATATTCTCCTTTTCCAGAAGAAAACTTAAAAATTATAATTGAAGGACGTATTAGTACAAAGTATAAAGATCGTGATATGTCTTATGACGATATTGCCATACTATTAAAACAAACTTTTGAACAAAAACTAGGTAATTATATGGTGTTTTTTCCATCATATAAGTATTTAAGGTCTGTTCTTGAATGTTATGAGGGAATTGCTGGTGATGTGGATATTATGGTGCAAAAACAAGGAATGGATGAAATAGAACGAGAAATCTTCTTAGAGAGATTTGATAATCATGGGCAGTCTACTTTAGTTGCATTTGCAGTTATGGGTGGAATATTTGCTGAAGGTATAGATTTAGAAGGGGAAAAATTAAATGGTGTAATTATTGTTGGTACAGGATTACCAATGATTTGTCCTGAAAATGAAATGATTAAAGAATATTATGATCAAACCATGGGACGAGGGTTCGATTATGCATATGTTTATCCTGGTATGAATAGAGTACTTCAGGCAGCTGGACGTGTAATTAGAACAGAAAATGATAGAGGATTTGTAATACTAGTTGATACACGATTTGCAGGAGCTAGATATAGACGGTTATTTCCTTCTTGGTGGAATGCAGAGTTCTTTACATATTCAAATAAAAATATACAACAGGCAATTACTTCATTTTACATGTTATGATATACTTTATCCATGGAATTAATAACTACAAGTAATATGAAAAAAGCAGAAGAAAACGCTTATAAGGAGTTTGGAATAAAATCTAAAACTTTAATGGATAATGCTGCACTTTCTGTTTTTTCTTATGCTAATGAAAACATTCTTAATTTTAGTAGTAAAAAGATAATTATTTTCTGTGGACCTGGTAACAATGGAGGAGATGGGTATGCCTTTGCAAAGAAATGTAAGTTAAACGGTAATGATGTAATTGTTTATTCTAGTTGTTTAGAAGAAAAATTGTCAGGGAATTCATTAATAAATTATATAGAATGCCTAAAATTGAATATACCCATTATGATTAAAGAAAAAGAAATACTAATACCTAATGATGTTATTGTAGTTGATTGTTTATTGGGAACAGGGCTAAAAAGAGTAGTTGATAATCTTATACTAAAATATATAAAACTTATTAATAATAGTTTAGCATTTACAATATCAGTTGATATTCCATCAGGGCTTCAAGCTGATACCGGATTTCCTATGAATCAAGCAATTAAAGCAGATGTTTGTATTTGTCTGGGTAAAGGTAAAATTGGTTTATATACACAACCTGGATGTGAATATGCTAAAAGTGTAATTATAAAATCAATTGGTATTCCTGATAAAGCATATGAAGGGTTATTAAATGAATATCATGTTTATGACAGACAAGCTGCCTTAAATGATTATTCGATTAGAAAAAATATCTCATCAAAAGGAGATTATGGGAGAGTTTATGTACTATCAGGTAGTAAAGGCATGACAGGTGCATATGCTCTTTGTACTAAAGCTGCATTAAGTGGTGGAGCAGGTTATGTTTATAGTTTAGTTCCTAAGAGCAAAATATATGAATATAATTCTCTTGTAAATGAAGCTATATGTGTTGAGATAGAAGATAATAATAAAGAGTACTTATCTACAGAGAATACAGAGCAGATTATAAAAAACATTAAGAATGCAGATTCATTAGTAATTGGCCCTGGATTATCTCCACAAGCTAATTTGCTTCCCCTTATAAAAGAAATAATATTAACAGTATCAATTCCAGTAATAATTGACGCAAAGGGATTAGCTGCCCTTAGTGAAGACTTAACTATCCTAAAGGAAAAAAAGGCAACTGTTATTATTACACCTCATCCAGGGGAGTTTGCAAAAATAACGGGTTTATCAATAAAAGAAGTTCAAAAAAATAGAATAGTTCTTGCTAAAGATTTTGCAAAGAAATATGATATTATTATATTGTTAAAAGGACATAAAAGTTTAGTTACTGATGGAAATACTGTTTATTTAAATAATACAGGTAATCCAGGAATGGCAACAGCTGGTAGCGGTGATGTTTTAGCAGGCATAATAGGTGCTAATGTGGCCATGGCAGATAACATTACTAGAAAAGTTGCCTATAGCATGTATATTCATGGCTTAGCTGGAGATTATGCTAAAAAAGATGAAGGTGAAAAAGGGGTAATTGCCTCTTTGATAATTCATTATATAAAACAAGTTGAGAGGACACTATATGAAGAAAAAACCAGATAGAGTGTGGGTAGAGATTAATCTTGATCATATTACTCATAATTATAATCAAATTGCTAGCTATGTGGGAGAAAAAGTTAAAATTAATGCTATTATAAAAGCTGATGGTTATGGACATGGTGCAGTAGAAACAGCTAAAACTTTAGGTGAAGCTGGTGTTGATATGTTATCAACTGCCACATTAGATGAAGCAATTTTATTAAGAAAGAAAAAAATAACTCAGCCTATTTTAGTGTTAGGTTATGTTGATTGTGAACGAATTGATGAAATTATTGAAAATGATATAACTATTTCAGTTTTTAGCTATGAGTTAGCAGAAAAAATATCTAAAGAAGCAAGTATTCATAATAAAAAGGTAAAGGTACATGTTAAAGTGGATACAGGAATGAATCGTATAGGGCTTCATTACACACAACCTGAAAAAATTATAAAAGCACTATCTTTTAATAATTTGATTTATGAAGGAATATTTACACATTTTTCAACTGCAGATGATTATGATGCAACTTATACATCCACTCAGTATGCTAGGTTTCTAAGTATAATTAGAATGCTTGAAGAAAAAGGAATTAATATTGCTACTAAACATGCATGTAATAGTAGTGGAGTACTATTACATAAAGATAAACATATGAATATGGTACGACCAGGAATCATAATATTTGGATTTTATCCTTCACCTTATTCTAAGAAAGCTACATCACTAAAACTAAAACAAGCAATGATTTTTAAATCACGTATTATTAAAATTAAAGAAGTTAAAGCAAATCAACCTGTTAGTTATGGCGGAAAATATATTACAACAAGAGACACAAAAATTGCTACTATTGCTTGTGGTTATGCAGATGGACTTTCTAGAGTATTATCATCAAAAGCAAATATTAAAGTTAATGGACAATTAGCACCAATTATTGGTAACGTTTGTATGGATATGTGTATGGTTGATATTACTGGTATCGCAGCTAATGAACGAGATGAAGTTGTTTTATTTGATGAACAATTAACTGTCGAAGAAATGGCTACATTGTGTAATACACTTAACTATGAAATTATTTGTAAGATTGGTATGAGAGTTCCAAGAGTATATTTTAAAAATGGAAAAATTGTTAAAATACAAAACTATTTGATATAAATATTATAATTTGAAAAGTTTTAAGTAAAACTATATAATTTACATGTAATTATACAAAAGATAGTAGGAGGAAACAAAAGATGAAAAAAAATACATACACACTGCTAAGTATTTTATTAGCAGTAGTAATCCTATTTTCAGGATTCAATCATTATGCTCAAAGTGAAGATGTTTTATTAGCCAGTGTGGATTATGTCGATTATAAATTTAATGAACTCAATGATAGAATTAATCAATTGGCAGCAACTGGCGTAACAACAGGAGGAACAACCACAACAACTACAGATCCTAATGTTACAGCAAGAGTAGATAATGTTGAAAAACAAGTTGGAGCTATTGAAACTAATCTTGATGGAATACAAGGTAAAATAGATTTTTTAGATCAAGTAACTCTTGATTTATCCGATGGTAGTGTTTGGCAGGTAATTGAATTAAGTGCAGGTTTAACAATCTATGCTTCAGACACATCAGAAGTAGTATTAAGAAGTGGGACTGCAATGGCTATTGGTAATAAGTATGATGAAGGATTATCAGACATTACAAGTGGTAGTGATTTAAAAGATGGTGAATATATAACAAAAAACCACTTATTAATAATTCCAAGGGGAGACGGACGTGGACTTGTGGCAGTAACTACTTGTTTTATTCTTTATAAAGGATTGTATTATACTCAATAGGAGAATTATGAAATTTACACTATATATGCCAACCAAAGTATTTTATGGAAAAGGTTGTGTTAAAGAACAAGCCAAAGAATTTAAATCTTTTGGAAATAAAGTTTTAATAGTCACAGGAAAAAGTTCTGGGGAAAAAAGTGGTGCTTTGAAAGATGTTAAGGATGTATTGACTTCTCTATCTATAAATTATTGGATTTTTGATAAAGTTGAAAACAACCCCTCACTTGAAACTGTTTTCAAAGGCTCGCTCCTTGCAAGAGAAAATTCTGTAACACTAATTATTGCAATTGGAGGAGGGTCTCCTCTTGATGCAGCAAAAGCTATTGCTGCATTAAGTACAAATAATATAGAACCTGTAGAATTATTAACTACTTCTATTAAAATACCATCATTGCCAATTATAGCAATTCCTACAACAGCTGGTACAGGTAGTGAGGTAACACCCTATTCAATTTTAACAGCAAAACAGTTTAGAACTAAAAAGAATTTTTATTCACCATATAGTTTTCCTACTATTACATTCTTAGATTATCAATATACTTGTTCTCTTCCGAATCAAGTAACTATTGATACAGCTTTTGACGCTTTTTCTCATTTGTTGGAAAGTTATTTGTCAATAAAGAGCACACCTCAATCTAATATATATGCCATTGAAGGGTTAAAGGCTTTTTCCAAATGCCTTTTTGCAATTAGTAATAAAAATTTTACAAACGAAATAAGAGATCAATTGTTATATGCTTCATATATGGGAGGATTAGCCATTACTCTTACAGGAACTACAATAATCCATGCAATGGGTTATTCACTTACATATTATAAAGAACTCTCCCATGGTCATGCTAATACACTCTTTATTGGAGAGTATTTACGCTTTAATAAACAAACAGTTGAAGAAAAAATAAATAAGGTTCTTACAATTTTAAAATTTTACTCAATTACTGAACTTGAAACTTATTTATTAAAACATGTTGGCGAAAAACCAGATACAAGCCAAGAGGAAATTAATAAATTTGCCACATTAGCAATGACACAAGGAAGTGTCAAAAATAATCCTACAAGCGTTAAAGAAAGCGACATTATAAAAATATATCAGAAAGTATTATTGAGGTAACAAAATGTTAGATGCTAGA
This sequence comes from Clostridia bacterium, assembly GCA_030592085.1. GTDB lineage: Bacteria > Bacillota > Clostridia > DUPQ01 > DUPQ01 > JAFGUQ01. The sequence continues at coordinate 7,310 of JAUUZV010000083.1, forward strand.
ATACTAGTAATAAGAAGCCTAAATCACGCCAGAGCAGAAATTGTAGCTATTGGAGCGGAGGACAATAAAGTTGATTGGCTTGCATCTAGAGTAGAATTTTTCACTATTAAATTAGAAGATATAGCCATTGAAGATGCTATAATTATCAAAAACGACATGTTAGAAATTGGCGGGAATGCTGCATACAACGAAAAGGTATATACTCATGAGGTTGATACAACAGATATGATATTATCTGCAACAAGAAGGGCATATGATAGATTAACAAAAAGGTTATTGTTTCGTACTAAAGGTGCTGCTAGTGTTGCTGATATTATTAATTTCTTAATAGATAATCATTCAAGTAAGAGAAGTAGTTTTATCTGTAAAGATAAAAGAATTCCTGTTGGAAGAAAAAGTATAATAATGGGTGTGATCAATGCAATGCCAGATGATCAATTACCAACATTAATAAAGTATGCTGAAAAAGCAATTAAAGAAGGAGCGGATATTCTAGATATTTGTGGTTCACAAGTTATATCAAGTGAAGAAATGGTAAATAGTATAGCGCCTCTTGTAAAAAAATTATCTAGAGATTATGAAATTCCTATTTGTGTTGATACAATTGATGCAAATGCTGCAGATAAATTGTTATCAGCTGGAGCTCATATGATTAATGATTCATGGGGAGCACAAAAAGATGAAAATATGGCAAAAGTTGTAGCTAAAAATAAAGCTGGAATTATCCTCATGCATAATAGTAAAGAAGATCACTATAAAGATGTGATGGGTGAAATTGTTAATTATCTACGTAGAAGTATAACAATTTGTCAGTCAGCGGGAATTGGAATAAATGCAATTGCAGTAGATCCAGGGATTGGTTTTGGTAAAAACACAAAAGATAATTTTAGAATTATTAGACGATTAAAAGAATTAAAATCTCTAGGTGTTCCATTAATGGTTGGAACCTCAAGAAAAGAAATGATTGGAAAGATATTAAATCTACCTCCAAAAGAGCGTATAGAAGGAACTGCTGCCACTATTGCAGCTTCCATAATAAACGGCGCAGATATTGTTAGAGTCCACGATGTTCGTGAAATGAAACGTGTGGCAATGATTACAGATGAAATTGCTAAAAAGTAATAGGAGAATAACAGTTGATTGCATATTTTTATATTAAGAAAAATAAAACAGCAGAAGCAAGTGAATGTGGATTAAAATTATCTATATATGCTGATACGGAAATTATTATTGATATTTTTAAGAAAAAAGCAATTATGGCATTATTATCACCCAAAGATGATTTAATTAAACATTATGATAATCAATATAATTGTTTAAAATTAGAATTACCTGAAGATAAATTATATATTGCTGAAAAAGTCTATCTTGAACTTGGTAATAATGAATTGTTTTTGCAGTCAGTAATAAAGGCAACTGACTATGTTGTATCTATGTATCGTAAACCTGTTTTTACTATATCTTTTACAGTTATTGGGGATTATATTTCTATTCTAGATAAAAATAGAGATATACCCATACTATTTGATAATTCAGAAGAAGCATACCTAAAAACAAAAATGGCTAACTTAGAAAATCGCGATGATAAATTCTATGATCGAGCATTGTTAGGTTATTTTAATAATCACTCAGATTATCAGAAAAGTGAAATTTGTAATGGAAATGAGAATTATGAAGTTTTTACTAATGGAAAGAAAACTTACCTCATAAGGAAAATTAAATGAAGTATGAAGTTTTAACTATGCTAAACCATACAGACAAATATCTTTCTGGTGAAACAATTTCTAAAAAACTTGGTGTTTCACGAACAGCAATATGGAAATATATTAATTCTCTTAGAAATGAAGGATATAAGATTTTATCAGTAACAAATAAAGGTTACTTACTAAACAAAGAGCACCTTCCTCTTACAAACTATCAAGTATTACAAAATTATGATGGTGAGACTAAATTGTGTTTTTTCAATGAAGTAAATTCAACTAATACAAAAGCAAAAGAGATTGCAAATACTATTACTGATGATAAAGCTTTAGTATATTCAAAAATACAACATCAAGGGAGAGGACGATTAGGGAGAAATTTTCAATCAAATAATCAAGCAGGATTATGGTTGTCTTATATTTATAAACCAATAATCCCACCTGAAAAGGCTACAATATTTACTTTAGCGGCTTCAGTAGCTGTATGTAAATTACTAGAAAACATATGTCATGTAGATGCTAAAATAAAGTGGCCTAATGATATAATTATAAAGGGTAAAAAACTTTGTGGTATTTTAACAGAAATGTCATGTGAGATGGATAAAATTAATTACATAGTTGTGGGAATTGGACTTAATGTAAATCAGTTATCTTTTGATGATAGCATAAGAAATATTGCAACATCACTCTATTTAGAAACAGGGCAAAAATATGATAGAGGTTTATTAATTGGTGGATTATGCTATAATATGGATTATGTATATGAGCAGATAATTTGTAATAA
>JAUUZV010000227.1 GCA_030592085.1 Clostridia bacterium
AAATCCTCCTAATTTTTAATTTTTACGTATTTAGTCTGTCTCTTAAATGGGGCAAAGGGTTTGCCTCCCCCCTCATAAAACTTATTAAAAAACTCTATATACTGCAATCTAGATGAATGTACATAAGCACCTAGTGCATTTAATGCAAAGTTAAAACTGTGACCAAATGCAAATATTAATATAAATGCAATAGTACCAATTATTGTCCAACCACCCATGGAACCCATATCATTTATTATAGTTGCAATTACTGATGTAGCTAATCCCATAGCTAATAATCTAGAATATGATAAAACATCACTCATAAATGTTACCAAATCATAAAGACTTGCTAATCCACCAATAATTTTACCCATAATACCTTTTTTACTTCTACCTTGTGTCAATAACAGAACAATTGCACCAATTATTAATAAGGTACCACCATATGGTGAGAAAATTGCTGCTACATTAGCAGGTACTCCTGGTACCATTGGCATTACAATAAATGTAGCGCCTAAGAAAAATACATACCAAGCTACTACATCAAATAGAATAGCTAAATATTTCTTTTGCTTAACAAGATTAGCACCTCTCATGGCAAGTCCTACAAATACATGAATTACTCCAAAAAATAGTGACCACATTAATAAGTACTCTGGATCTCTAATTGGATCAAACCAAATAGAAATATCTATTGTTCCATCTCCTAAAAAGATTAGTGGAATAAAATTACCAAACCAACTACCAAATAGAGCACCCCAGAATATAGTAGCTACTCCACTTAACATCATTAATTTAATAAACTTCTTTGTTGTTTCTTCTAATGGGACTCTATAATAAAGTATTCCACAAGCAATGGCCATAACTAGTCCATAACCTGCATCAGATAACATTAATCCAAAGAACATTATAAAAAATGGTGCCATAACAGCGTTTGGATCTACTTCTCTACATTTAGGTGTAGCATACATAGCTGTAATACCTTCAGTTGAATCACCTATAAATCCATTACTTAATAATACTGGAAATTGCTCTTCATCTAATGGATCTCGTAAGCTTATATCTACTGTCCATTTTTCATGTAACTCTTCTGATAAAATATCAGCTTTATCAGCTGGTACCCAACCTTCAAGTATAAATACTCGTTTGCTTTTTATTATTTCTTCATCTGCAAGTTCCATTTGTTTTCTAATGGAATAATAATCAAATACAACTTCAATTTCATGTAATGATGTTGAAAATTGCTTTAACTCATTTTCCTTACTTTCAATTACACTTTGTAATTCTTCATTATCACTGTGTAACTTATTTATATTATCTTCAACCATATTAGTATATTGTGAAAAGTTAATAACAGAAAATCCATTTCTTTTTAAATATTGTAAAATGGGTTTTTCATCTTCACCATACATAATAGCTGTTACATAGTATTGATCTGAATCTGAATTAATAGTATATAATTCACAAAGCATTTCTTGTTCATTTATATCATTTATAAGTTCAGTTAAATCAGCAATAGCTGGGAACGTACCATTATATATATTTGTTTTTGATGTAGTTGTTGTATCTACTGGAATAAGAAGAGGTGACCAAGGTTTAAGATTATCTATATTATTAAAATTTCTGTTAATGGCGTTTTTTTTACTAACAACTTCATCTTGTAATGCCATTATCTTGCGACATTCAGCTAAAACATCATGTCTTTTAAATACCACTTGTCTATACTCATGAATAGATAATTCCGATCGTACTGAAAATAGTGGTTTTTTTCTGTTATCATAAGGAGCTATTATTTTTATCGCTCTCTCACATGAAGTAATTTTTCCAACAATGTCATTTATTTCATTATCATTAATATCTTTGTCAAATAGATAGTCAAGAGATTCCTCTATTGCTAAATCATTGATTTCCAATACACCGATTTCCATTAATCGTGAAAGTATTCTGATTTTGTCATCAGCCAATCCTAGCAGTGACATTTTCTTCATAGGTACTACTGCCACTTACTAACTCCAATCTTTTTGATGACTAGTTTAATTGCTTTTTCCATTTTATCTTGAGAATCGATAAATAACTTATCACAAACTTGTTTATTGTCTTCTAAAATCTTCACTGCTTCTTTATCTGCAATGATTATTTCTGCTTGAATAATTTCATTTGATTGTTTTTCTAAATCCACTTCAAATTGCTCTTTATTCTTCGCCAGTTCTTTTATTGATTTTTCTTCTAACTTTTCGGCTTTTTTTGAAGCTTTTTTAATTACTTCATCTGCTTGCTTTTCAGCTTGTTGTATTTTTTTAAGTGTATTTTTATCCATTTAATTACCACCATTTTTTACATATTAGCATACGCTAATATATTCTATTATAAATCACACTCAATTTCAATAGAATTTTTTTCTTATTATGTTGTTATTCAGTGATATTTTTATGTGCTTTTATTTTTTTAAAGTACATAGTCTCAAATCATCTGTATAAATGATTGAAAACCCAACTAATTTAGCAATAGTCTTTAATGTTTTTATTGTATAAAATGAAATATGAGTTTCATCTCGTCTATACCACCATTTTAAAAAGGATTGTTCATTGTTATCATGAAACAATGTCATAATTGCTAAAATTCCATCTTTATTTAAAATTTCATACAACATCTTGAAAACCTCTAGTGGATCTTTTAAATGTTCTATTACTTCGGTTGTTAAAATGACATCATACTTTGTATTTTTATATATTTTATCTGGTTGATAATGCAAATCATAATGATCAATACCAAAATTGTAATCTCTTTTAATTAGTTGTGACAAGACAGGTTCTGGTCCACTGCCAAAATCCAATGCTTCCCCCTCTTTTTTAAAGGGTATCACTGCATTTTCTAAAAAATTATGAAACATAGTAACATATCCTTCAGATGAAAGTGAATTATTATGAAAATCATAAATTCTTCGTTCTTCATTAAATGATATTTGTTTTTTCTCATCCATCATAATAAATTCACAATGATTACAGTAATAATAGACTATATCAAACTTCTTATCATATATAGCCTGTGTTCTACTATTACATATTTTACATGGTATGTTTAATTGTTCGCTCTGTTTCA
>JAUUZV010000215.1 GCA_030592085.1 Clostridia bacterium
AACAGGCGGTATAACAATAAATAACGAAGTTACTACTTTACCTGTGAAAAAAGGGCTAGCTTCAAGTGCTAGTTTCTCATTATTATGTGTTAAAGCATATAACATAGTTTATGAACTTAATTTATCTGTTGAAAAACAAGTTTCTATAGCTTTTTATTGTGAAGTCCAAACTGGTTCGCAATGTGGAAAAATGGATTTTGCAAGTGCTTATGATTCTCCTTTATTATTAACTACTTTTAAAAACGAAAATGTGACATTTTCAAAAATAAGACATCCAAAAACTATTTACTTAGTTCTAGTTGATTTATTAGGAGAGAAAAACACAAAAGTAATATTAAATGATTTACATAGGGCATATCCTTTTCCTAGTAATAATGAAGAGCAAGATTTACATTTCTTTTTAGGTCGTAAAAATCAGGTATATATAAAGAAAGCAATTTCTTGTATAAAAAAAGGTAATGCTTTGGCTCTTGGACAATTAATGACTATACACCAACAAGAATTTGATAATTATGTTTTACCTTTTTCATATGAACAATTACGTTCAGTTAAATTACACAATCTACTAGCTGATTCCACAATAATTAATCATACCTATGGAGGTAAAGGAGTGGGTTCACATGGAGATGGAAGTGCTCAATTAGTAGCTAGAAGTTATGATGATCAACAATACTTGTTGCAATATTTAGCTCATTTAGGGTATGGTTGTTATGAAATAACAATTAAGAAAGATTGATAGATTATGAAGGGAATACTTTTAGCTGGTGGCAAAGCCACTAGGTTATATCCAACTACTAAAGTTATTACTAAACACTTATTACCTGTGTATGATAAACCTATGATTTATTATTCTTTATCTTTGCTTATGTATGCAAAAATAAGAGATATATTAATTATTACAGATGAGTTGTATTTAGATGATTATAAAACTATTCTAGGTGATGGTAGTTCCTTTGGTCTTTTTATTACTTATATGATTCAACCTGAACCTAAAGGAATTGCACAAGCTCTACTTTTAGGAGAAGACTTCATAGGTAGTGATGATGTTTGCCTTGTATTAGGTGATACCATTTTATACTCACCTACAATAGCATCAGATATTGCATCTTATTCAAGTGAATTAAGTAATTGTTTATTAATCTCATGTTATCATCCACACCCTGAATATTTTGGAGTAGCAACTTTTGATAATAAAAATAATATAATTTCAATAGAAGAAAAACCAATAAATTCATCTAGTAATCATATTATTCCTGGTATATATTTTTATGATAATAAATGTGTATCATATGCAAAAAAAATTCGCCCTTCAAAACGAAATGAATTAGAAATCACTGATGTTAATAAAATGTATCTTAACAATAATCAACTAGTCGTAAAACAATGTAATCAATTAATATATTTTGATGCTGGTCGTTATGATTCCCTATTAGATGCTAGTAATTTTATTAGAGAAAAACAATCGGTTTCTAATTGTACAATTGGTAAATTATTAACCATTAAAAAGAACCAAGGATGGATTTAAGTATTTTATTTCCAAGATTCTCCATTTCTAATAATTGTTCTTTTATTTTTATTCCTCCGCTATATCCACCTAAGTTATTTTTACCAATTACTCTATGACAAGGGATAACAATTAAATGTTGATTATATCCTAACGCACTTCCTACAGCTCTAGCACCTTTTGATAATTCTCCATATATTCTTGTTTGCCCATATGGAATTTTAATAGTCTTTTCCCAAATTTCTTTTTGAAAATTTGTTCCTTTTATATACAAAGGTAAGCTAAATAATGTTCGTGTTTTATTAAAGTATTCATTTAATTGTTCTTTAGCTACTAATAATAGGTTAATTGTTGTTTCTTTTAGTGGTTCATCTGTGAATTTAATAGATGTTATATTAATATAATTTCCAGTTATTTTTATATGGCCTAAAATAGTATCCATAATAAGATATTCTTCTTTAAAGCAAATATTAAGTACTTCTTTATCAATTCCAACTAAAGGATAATTATTGATTTCATCTTGATTAACTAATTTATAATCAGTATGTTCTGTTAAAGTGATCTGTCCTTCATAATCATTAACAATGAATGTATGAAGGTTAATCTCTTTACTTTTACAATTACATATTTTTGTAACTGTTCTAGTTTTAATTGTTAATTCTTCATTTAACTCACGTGCCAGAGCTTTTGAAAGTGTTTCATTTTTCTCCACTTTTCCACCTGGAAACTCATATAATCCTTTATATGAATTCCCTCCTCTTTGAAATATATATACTTTCTCATTTTTTGTAATAATTCCTGCTACAACGTTTGTTAACATATTGTTTACACTTTCTAAATACTTTATTCACATATAATGATTATACTATTAATATAATCATTAATAAATAACATTCCCTCTGATAAAAAAAAACAAGACCCAGCCGTCTTGTTTTTTTTATAATTACTTGATAAATCTTATTACTCTAAGGTATCTCCCTTTTGTATAGCAAATAGCCCAATTGCAATATAGTTAATCAAAACAATAGATACTAGTAATTCTGGTAATCCATTGGTAACACCTGCAGTAAGCCAAAGGTTCTTCACTGTAGCAACGTCTATATTAAAAGCTGTTGCAAAATCAAATTTAAAAAAGTTATATGCTAAGAAAATGAATAAAATAGTATTTGTTAGTGTTCCTGCTATGGCAGTTATTACAACTTGCATATTATATTTACCAACATTCTTAAATACTACAAAGACTAGAATCAATATGGCAATGGCAATTAAAATATATACCCAATATGATTCTCCTTGTAAAATATTCTTAATTAGATTATAAATAGTAAAAGCAAATGCTGCTAATTGAACTACTCCAAATAAAATAGCAGATTTTTTCTTATTAATTTTCTTCACTGCTTTAAATACATAAGCACTGACTAAACCAATTAGTACTCTAGGTACAATGGCAATAACCCCAATTAGCAAGATTTCTCTAAATCCGCCAATAGCCCAAATTGGTGCAAAGGTTGGATCTGTTGGTGCTTGTAAAAAAGACATGACACCAAAGGACAAACCTACTACAGCTCCCACAACTGGTCCACCAAAAATTGCTCCAATAATAACTGGGATATGCAAGATTGTAGCTCTTATTGGTCCAATAGGAATAAACCCTATCTGGGTAACACCTAAAACAATAATAATTCCGCTTAAAATGGCTGATAATACTAGTTTCCTAGTTTTTGTTGATACTCTTTCCATAACTACCTCCGTTTCAGTTCCACTATGTGGATACCGCTCGATTTATTTAATTGAGTAATATATTTTAGTCTGATTTCATTTACATGAATATCAGCTTTTGTTAATCATAGCAAAGGATTAAATAAATATCAATGCTTTTTTGTTGTTTATTATTTGAATTCTTCATCTTTCATTAATTATCATTACACTTCTAATTATCTTTTCATTTAGTATTTCTAGTTTTCCATAAGGCCATTGGATGATTGTAAATACGCTCAAGCATTTCACCTTCAAATAGCAATTCTGGATGATAATCATTATTCCTAAAATCTTCTAAAAACTGCTTTTCTTTTTCGGTTAAAACAAGAAGTTCTGACAGATATGCTTTTACATTTCTTTTTGCAACCTCTAAATCAAATCTTTCTGATTTACGAATTACAGACATTAAATCGGTTTTTATTTTATACCGAGTCAACATTTCAACGCATTCAACATCAAAAACTTTAGGGACTGCTTCACTCGTT
>JAUUZV010000130.1 GCA_030592085.1 Clostridia bacterium
AGCTGGAACCTTAATGGGTAGTATCTTTGTGGCATCAAATCTGTCTTGGAGTTTAATTACAATTGGTGAAATGTTAGCTACCGTACAAAAATCATTAGCAGGATCTGATAGAATTTATGAAATATTAAATGAACCCAGTGAACCTGAAAGTTATAAAATTAATGGAGCTAATAACAATTGTGGTTTAGCAATAAAAAATGGTTATTTTTCATATGATAATGAAGATAATGTTATTGATGATTTAAGCTTTGAAGTAAAAAAAGGACAAATAGCAGCATTAGTTGGATACAGTGGTGGTGGAAAAAGCACAATTGTTAAACTAATCTTAGGTTTATATCCATTAGAAAAAGGTTTAATGACTGTAAACGGAAAAGCAATAAGTGAATATACATTAGAAGAATTACGTGATAACTTAGCATATGTACCACAAAATGCATATGTATTTAATGGCACTATTAAAGAAAATATTTTATATGGACGAAGTAATGCTACAGAAGATGAAATTATTAGTGCAGCTAAAAAGTCTAATGCCCATGACTTTATTATGGAACAAGTAGATAAGTATGATACTGTGGTAGGTGAAAGAGGTATTAAACTTTCAGGTGGACAACGCCAACGTGTAGCAATTGCCAGAGCCATTTTAAAAGATGCACCTATATTGTTGTTAGATGAGGCTACATCAAGCTTAGATACAGAGTCAGAAGTACTTATTCAGCAAGCATTACTTGAACTTATGAAAGATAGAACATCACTAGTAGTTGCCCATAGATTATCAACAATTGAGCACGCTGATATAATTTTCTTTATTGAAGATGGTATGGTTAAAGAACAAGGAACCCATATAGAATTATTAACTAAAAAAGAAAAGTACCATGAATTATATAAAAGAGAGTTTTCACAAAAATAGGTTAATTAAGATAATCTGCTTTTGAAATCATCATAACCAAATTGTTTAACTAATTGCAACTTACCTTGATCAAGAATATAAATTGAAGGTAGATTAATACCATTAAAGGTATTATTTTTTACCATTGTGTAATGAGCCATATCAGTGAAAATAAGTTTATCTCATTCTTTAAGAGGTTTTATAAAGGAGTAATCACCAATTACATCACCTGCTAAACAGGTGATTCCACCTAAACGATATGTATATGGATTCTTTAATGCTTGCTTTGTACCAATAATAACTGGACGATAGGGCATTTCAATAACATCGGGCATATGAGTGCTTGCAGAGGTATCTAATATAGCAATATCTATACCATTATTCATTACATCAAGTACTGATGTTACTAAATAACCACAATTTAAAGCTATTGCTTCTCCAGGTTCTAAATAGACCATAACATCATATTTTTTAGCTACTCTATTTATTATTTTTATAAGTTTTTCTACATCATAATCATCACGGGTTATATGATGTCCACCACCAAAATTTATCCATTTCATATTATATAGATATTTTCCAAACTTTTTCTCAATAACTTGTAAAGTACGCTCTAATGTATCAGAGTTTTGTTCACACATTGTGTGAAAATGAAGACCATCAATTCCAACTAGTTCACTTGGATCTAAATTCTTCTCTGTAACACCTAATCGTGAATAGGGAGAACAAGGGTCATAAATTGGTACAGATAATTCAGAAAATTCAGGATTAACTCTTATACCTACGTCAATTTTCTTTGATGATTTTAAAAGTTGTTGTTTGTACTTTTTATACTGTGATGTGGAATTAAATACGATATGATCCGCTATTGATATTATTTCTTTAAATTCACTTGGAATATAGGCAGGAGCATAGATATGAACTTCACTATTCATATACTCTCGTCCTAGTTTTGCTTCAAAAAGTGAACTTGAGGTAACTCCGTCTAGATATTCTCCAATAAATGGATATAAAGAAAACTGTGAATAACCTTTTTGTGCCAATAAAATTTTACATTGAGTTTGTTTTTTAACATAAGTTAATATCTCAAGATTTTTTTGTAATAATTGTTTATCAACAATATATGATGGAGTGGGAACATTTTTTAAAGTATTTAAATAATCAACACTATAATCCATTTATTTCACCAATACAGGAGAAAAGTCTTCATTCCATGGAAGGCCTTGCTTATTTAATTCATCCATAAAAGGATCAGGATCAAACTCTTCAACATTATATACACCTGGTTTTTTCCATTTACCTTCTATTAGTAATTTAGCACCAATCATTGCAGGAACACCAGTTGTATATGAAATTGCTTGTGAACCAACTTCTCTATAACATTGTTGATGGTCACAAATATTATATAAATAGTAATTAACAGGTTTATTATCTTTAATTCCTTGATAAATACACCCTATATTTGTTTTACCTTTTGTAAGTGGACCTAGTGAGGCAGGATCTGGTAGTACTTTTTGTAAAAAGTGTAGTGGTTGAATATTAACACCATTTATATTTATTGGTTTAATACTGGTCATACCCACATTTTGTAAAACATTTAAATGAGTTATATATTTTTGGGAAAATGTCATAAAGAAACGAATTCTCTTAATTCCTTTAATATTTTTAGCTAGTGATTCTAATTCTTCATGATATAAAAGGTAAGCATCTTTTTTGCCAACTTCTTTAAAATTATATTCTCTTTTAATTTCAAGTGGTTTCGTTTCAATCCAATTTTCATTTTCCCAATATCTGCCATTGGCTGTTATTTCTCTTATATTTATTTCAGGGTTAAAATTAGTTGCAAAAGGATATCCATGGTCACCACCATTTGCATCTAATATATCAATATAGTGTATTTCATCAAAATAGTGCTTCATAGCATAGGCTGAAAATACTCCTGTTACTCCTGGGTCAAATCCACAGCCTAAAATAGCTGTTAAACCAGCTTTTTTAAAACGTTCTTTATATGCCCACTGCCATTTATATTCAAATTTTGGAATATCTTTAGGCTCATAATTAGCTGTATCTAAGTAATGGACATTAGTAGCTAAACAAGCATCCATAATTGATAAATCTTGGTAGGGAAGAGCCACATTAATTACTAATTCAGGTTTAAACTTTTTTATTAATTTAATTAATTCGCCTGTATTATCAGCATCAATAGCTGCTGTTGTTATTATTGTCTTACTATCAGTAATTTGATTTTTAATAGCATCACATTTTGATTTTGTTCTACTAGCTAAAAGAATTTCACTAAATACATGTGAATTCATGGCACATTTTTTTACCACTACATTTGATACTCCGCCAGCTCCAATGATTAATACTTTTCCCATGATTTCCTCCTAAAATTACTTTATATAAGTAACAACAATTCTCTTAATACTTTACATGCTACAATGGTTGAAACACCTGAAGCATCATAGTTAGGGGTTAATTCAACTATATCTCCACCAACAATTTGTAATGATGTCAATTTTTTCATGGCATCCATTAATTCAATAAATGTATTTCCACCTGGTTCTGGTGTTCCTGTGCCAGGGAAGATTGATGGGTCAAGTACATCTAAATCAATTGAGATGTATACAGGTGCATCACCTATTTGATTTATGACATCTGTTATCTTATCTAGAGAAAATGGATGTAAAGATGTATTATCTTGTCCAAATATAAACTCCTCTTTAGTACCAGAACGAATTCCAAACTGCCATATTTGACCAGTTGATAATTGTTCATAAACTCGCCTCATTACAGTTGCATGAGATAATGTTTCTCCCATAAAGGTATCACGAAGATCTGCATGTGCATCAAAATGGATTATATTTAATGATGGATATTTTTTAATATATGATTTTATAATTGGATAGGTTATAAGATGCTCACCACCAAGTGAAATGATTTTTTTATTATCATCAAGTATGGAAGCTATTTCTTGTTCTATTGTTTGTAATGTTTTAGTAGTGTTCCCAAACGATATGGGAATATCACCCAAATCACATATTTTTTTATCTGTTAAATCACTATTAAGATAAGGACTATATGTTTCAATACCATCAAATACTTGTCTAATAGCAGAAGGTGCAAAGCGTGTACCTGGACGAAATGAAACTGTACCATCAAAAGGAATACCACATATTATGGTTTCAGCTTCTAAGTAATTACTACTTACTCCTTCATATATTAACTCTCTATTATTTTTTATCATACTACCTCCAGATTATCTTTCATAATAGGTATACCCTTGTAAACCGTTTTCAATAACTTGTAATATTTCTTTTCTCTCAGCTGGAGTAATTAATCCATCTTTTACAGCTTGTTCAGCTTTTATTCTGAATTTTTTTCTCATGGATTTAGAGTCATACTCTACATAACTTAAGACATCATCAACACTATCTCCTAATACTTCATTTGTGATGTCATATTTACCATCACCTGTTAAACGGACACTTGCAACATTTGTATCACCAAAAAGATTATGAAGGTCACCTAAAGTTTCTTGATAGGCACCTACTAGGAAAACTCCTATATAGTAATCTTCTGCTTCATTTATTGGGTGTAATGGCAAAGTATGTTTCATTTCACGAATATCAATAAATTTATCAATTTTACCATCACAGTCACAAGTTATATCAGCAATAATTGAATTCCTTGATGGATGCTCTAATAATCTATGAATAGGCATAATAGGGAATAGTTGATCAATTGCCCAACAATCAGGAATAGATTGAAATATTGAAAAATTACAATAATAAATATCTGCAATAATATTTTCTAGTTTTTCTAAATCAGATGGTACAAACTTTAATAAGTCTTTCTTTTTTACAACTTGATGCATTGTATTCCAAAAAATCTTTTCAGCCAGAGCACGTTCACGTAAACTAAGGTCACCATTATTAAACATATCACGAACTTTATCCCGATAATATAATATATCGTTATAACATTCTTGTAGGTTTTTAAGATTTATTGTTTTGTTAGCTTCATGAATATTATGAAGAACTTCAGGAAGAGAAGGATCTAAGACATCTGGGATATCATAAGATTCAAAAATTGCCACATCTAAAACATTAAAAATTAGTACAGAGTAATATGCTACTAATGCTCGTCCTGATTCAGTCATAATTACTGGATGGGGAACATTAGAAATATCAAGTACAGTTTTAACTGCTTCTACAATATCAACACAATATTCTTCAATTGAATAATTACTACTATTAATGTAGTTAGTATTAGAGCCATCATAATCTACTGCTAATCCACCACCTAAATCAAGATATCCCATTGGAGCACCTTCTTTAACTAATTCAACATAAACTCTTGTAGCTTCATAAACTGCTTTTCTTATGTCTCTTATATTAGGAATTTGTGAACCAAGGTGATAATGCATCATTTTTAATGTATCTAACATACCTCTAGAACGTAGTTTTTCTATAACTTCAATAATTTGTGACATGTTTAGTCCAAAAATACTTCTATCGCCACCTGATTCTGTCCAATGACCACTGGCTTTTGATGCTAGTTTAATTCTTACTCCTATATTGGGTTTAACTTTAAGTTTTTCTGCCCTATCTAAAATAATTTCTAATTCACCTGGTATTTCAATAACAAAGAATAAAGTGAACCCTAATTTAATTGCATTAAGTCCTAAATCAATAAATTCTTCATCTTTATATCCATTACAAACTAAACAAGCTTTTCTATCGGTCATTTCAGATAAGGCTGCAAGTAATTCAGCCTTGCTTCCCACTTCAAAACCGTGATGGTAACGTTTGCCAAACTTAGCAACTTCTTTTACAACTTGTTGTTGTTGATTAACTTTTATAGGATAAACACCTTGATAAGTTCCTTTATAGTCTAAATCGTTAATTGCATTTCTAAAAGATTCATTAATATATGAAATTTGTTCATCTAGTATATTTTCAAAACGTAATAAAACAGGCATTTCAAGACCTCGGTCCTTTATACCTGAAACAATGTCTATTAAGCTAACTGCTTGTTCTTCATTTTGTGTGGGATTAATAAGAACATCACCTTTTTTAGAAATTGAAAAGTATTTCTTTCCCCAATTATTAATGCCATATAAATCTTCTGATTTTTCTTTATCCCAACGTTCTAATATGTCCATATAAGGTTCCACCTATTCTTTATTACTAAAATATATATTTCTCAAATTATCACTATATTATGTTTATGTCAATATAACAAAATCAAGTCACTTAATGACTCAATATTAATTATATGTAAAATATGTATTAATGATATTGTAAAGATTTTTTTATTTCGTTATAACCATCTAAATAAAACATGAAATTAACAATGGTAATAACAAGTATACATACTGTTAATAACATAGCTCCAATTGGAAAAGATTTAATAAATATAGCTATAATAGGAATGATTATGGTAACTGGAAGTGACACATAAAGTACTTTTTTGTAATAAATACTTCTAAGTGAAATAAAAAATTCATTATCAATTGGTTCTTCAACTTTATATCCAAATGGCTGTTTTAACTTATTTAAATTTACAAGCAATAAATATAGACCAGTTATAAGAGCCAGCGGTAAAAAGAAAAATACAAAATTTATAGGTTGTAACATAATATATTCCTTAAGTAATCTATATATAGTTTAGCATAATCAACAAAGAAATACTTACAAAATGTTCCATGTATTCTAAATAAACAATGATAGTAAATAACTTCTTAGATTTATTTAAATTATACTTCATTGATAATACTACTTCAAGTTTGATAAAATGTAAGAATATAACAGTTATAAATTATCAGATTAGTAAAGAGTACGAGGAAGAAATATGAATTTAAACATTATAAAAATTGGTAAATCAAAAGGAATAATAATTCCATCATCCATAATAAAGAAGTGCAATATAAGTGATGTTGTTAATTTATATGTGAAAGAAGGGAAAATAATAATTGAAGCAATAGAAAATCCTAGAAAAAACTGGAATAGTGAATTTATCAAAATGAATCAAAATAATGATGACAAGTTAATAATTCCAGATGGTTTCGATAAAAAATATGAAGACAAGAAATAATCCCATTGAAATTGAGCATGCTTTATAATAGAATATATTAGCTTCATTTTTACTAGCAAAATAGCTTAAAAAATATTCAGAACCCTTACACAATGAAGGCTATTGAAAGAAGTCGTAATCCCATAGAAAGAGCGGATAATAAAGTTGAAACAGAGCGAACAATTAAAC
>JAUUZV010000087.1 GCA_030592085.1 Clostridia bacterium
TATTTGAAAATATGGGATATCTAGAAGCTAGTGATAATGCCATACCTGATATTATTTTTTTTAATACGTGTTGTGTCAGAGAAAATGCTGAACAAAAAGTATTTGGACACCTTGGAGTTCTAAAAAAACAAAAAGAACAAAAAAGAGATATGACTATAATATTAAGTGGTTGTATGATGCAACAAGCTGGAACATTAGATCAGATTAAAAAAAGCTATCGTCATGCTGATATTGTTTATGGAACAAATAAGAGCCATTTATTACCACAATATTTACATACATATCTTAATACTGGTAAAAAACAATTTTTCGCAGAGGAAACTGGAAAGGAAATTATTGAAGGATTACCAATTAAGAGAGACTCGTCAATTAAAGCGTATGTTCCAATTATGTTTGGTTGCAATAATTTTTGCTCATATTGCGTAGTTCCTTATGTAAGAGGAAGAGAGAGAAGTAGATCTACAAATGATATCATTAATGAAATTAATAATTTAGTTAATCAAGGAGTTAAGGAAGTAACCTTACTTGGACAAAATGTAAATTCATATGATAGTGGAATTGATTTTGCGGATTTATTATATTTAATTGATAAATCATGTGATATTAAGAGAATAAGATTTATGACTAGTCATCCAAAGGATATTTCCATGAAGCTTATAAAAGCAATTAGTGAGCTTGAAAAGGTTTGTAATCATTTACATTTGCCTATGCAATCTGGAAGTACAAAAGTACTTAATCAAATGAATAGAAAATATAGTAAAGAACAATATATTGAAATAATTAAAAATGCTAAGAAAACAATTTCTAATATTGGATTGAGTACAGATATTATTGTAGGATTCCCAGGTGAAAGTGATAGTGATTTTGATGATACTTTAGATGTAATATCAACATGTGAATTTGATTTTGCGTATACCTTCCTGTATTCTAAAAGAAGGGGAACGAAAGCTGCAACAAGAGAAGATCAGATAAGTAAGGAAGAAAAAAGTAAACGATTTAACAAGTTGGTAGAATTACAAAATAGCATTACTTTACAAAAGAATTTAAAATGTGAAGGAATTATTGAAAAAGTTCTTGTTGAAGGATTTTCGAAAACCGATAAAACAGTATTAACAGGACGTGATGAAGCTAATAAAATTGTAAATTTTATTGGAGATGAAAAATCGATTGGGAATATAATTAATGTGAAAATCATTAAAGGGAAAACTTGGCATCTTGAAGGAGAAGTAGTATGAGCGTATTTATAAAAGCCAATGAGTTGGCTAGTGAAATAAGAGAATCAAAAGAGTATAAAGATTTAATAGATTGTAAATGTAAAATGGATAAAGATGAAGAAGCTTCTTCTTTGTTAAGAGACATGAGATTATTACAAGAAGAATATATTAAAACAGTTAGAGAAAATATTGATAAAGATGCAGTTGATTCAATGGAAAATATCTTAAAAAATAAACATGATGAATTATTATCAAACGATATTACTCATAACTATATAAAAGCAAAAGACACATTTGATAAACTCATGAAAGAAATTAACAAAAAATTGGCTGAAGGTATTGCATTACCCACTAAAGAAAGTGACTGCGAAAACTGTAAAGGGTGTGACTAGTTGAGCAAGAAAAAGGACAATTCAATATTAACACCGATGATGAAACAATATCTTGATATGAAAGAAAAATATAAAGATTCTATTCTGTTTTTTAGATTAGGTGATTTTTATGAAATGTTTTTTGAAGACGCATTAATTGCATCAAAAGATTTAGAAATTACACTAACTGGAAGAAATTGTGGAATGGATGAAAAAGCACCTATGTGTGGGATCCCTTATCATAGTGCTGAAGGATATATTGCTAAATTAATTAATAAAGGCCATAAAGTAGCTATATGTGAACAAGTTGAAGATGCAGCAACTGCAAAAGGAATCGTAAAGAGAGAAGTAATTAGAGTTATAACACCTGGTACGGTTACAGACAGTGCATTAATTGATGAAAAAAGCAATAATTTTATAATGTCACTTTTTAAAGAAGATGCTTGTTATGGAGTAGCAGCTTGTGATATTACAACTGGAGAATTCATGGCAACACAAATTACTTTTGGAGATACCCTATCAAAAGTATTTGATGAGATTGCAAAATATCAACCAAAAGAAATAATTACCACAAATGAAGTTAAAGCAATCACTAATTTTGAAGATGCAATTACAAATCAATTAGGCATTTATTTATCGGTGGATGATGAACAAATATTTACTAATATATCAAGTAATAAATTAATAAATGAAAGAATTGATGAAAGTGATTTGAATAAATATGACATTTGGATAAAAGCTGCATGTGGTCTTTTAACTTATCTTAGTGAAACAAGAAAATCTTCATTAGATCATATTAGAAAAATAGACAAATATGACTATGAGCAGTATATGACACTTGATGCAATTGCAAGAAAAAATTTAGAATTATCACAAAATATAAGAGAAGGTAAAAAAACAGGTACGCTATTATGGGTGTTAGATAAAACTGTAACTAGTATGGGTGCTAGAACATTAAGACAGTGGTTAAAACAACCACTATTATCTATTCAATCAATTAATGAAAGACTGACAGGTGTAGAGGCCTTAAAAGATGAATATATAATAAGAATGGAGTTATTTGACTTATTAAAATCAGTTTATGATATGGAACGATTAACTAGTAAGATAATTATGGAAAATGCAAATTGTCGTGATTTAATAGCTTTAAAATCCTCTATTGGACAGTTGCCCTATATAGTGGAACTTTTAGAAAAATTAAATGCTTCATTTATTAAATACATAAAAAATGACATAGATGTATTAACAGATGTTTATCAACTTATTGATAAAGCAATTATTGAACAACCTCCCATTACTATTAAAGAGGGAGGAATTATTAAAGAAGGTTATCTTGAAGAAATAGATAAGTTAAAACTTGCATCAAGAGATGGGAAACAGTGGATATTAGATCTTGAGTTACGAGAAAAACAACAAACTGGAATTAAAAATTTAAAAGTTGGTTATAATAGAATATTTGGCTATTATCTTGATGTTACTCGTTCTTATTTTGGTTTGGTTCCAGAGCATTATATTAGAAAACAAACTCTAGCTAATTCTGAAAGATATATTACTGAAGAACTAAAATCAATGGAAACAACAATTTTAGGTGCTGAGGAAAAATTAATTAGAATGGAGTACTCAACTTTTGTATCAGTAAGAGAGAAACTTGCAAGTAATGGAAATCGTTTATTAAAGACTGCCAAAGCAATTTGTAAATTAGATGCTTTAGGTGCTCTAGCTGAAGTTGCAGATAGAGAAAATTATATAAAACCTGAAGTTAATGATTCTTCAATTATTGATATTAAAGATGGTAGACATCCTGTTGTTGAAAAAATGCCAAATTGTGATGAGTTTATTCCAAATGATACATTTTTAGATTGTGAACAATCTAAAACTTCAATTATCACTGGGCCAAACATGGCAGGAAAATCAACATATATGAGGCAAACTGCAATAATTGTTTTAATGGCACAGATGGGTAGTTTTGTTCCAGCTAAAAGTGCATCAATCGGATTAGTAGATAAGATATTTACACGAATTGGTGCTGCGGATGATTTAGCTGGAGGGCAGAGTACTTTTATGTTAGAAATGAGTGAGGTTGCTTCTATAATAAAAAATACTACAGATAGAAGTTTATTGATACTTGATGAAATTGGTCGTGGAACTAGTACATTTGATGGGCTATCTATTGCATGGGCTGTTATTGAATATCTATCAAATGCTAAAACATGTAGAACTATGTTTTCTACTCATTATCATGAATTAACTGAACTTGAAGGAAAAATTACTGGAGTTAAAAACTATTGTATAACTGCTGAAAAACAAGGTAAAGAAGTTACATTTTTACGTAAGGTAATACGTGGTGGAGCTGATGAGAGTTATGGAATACAAGTAGCATATTTAGCTGGGGTTCCAGAAGAAATTATAACTAGAGCGACATATTTATTAAATGAACTTGAAAAAAACGATTTTGGGAAACGAAGTAAAATAAAAGAACAGACAATCGATGGCCAATTAAATTTTACGGAATTTTCAAACCGGTCTAAAAAAGAAGAAGAAATTATTTTATTACTTAGGCGTATGAAAATACAAGAAATGACACCACTTGAAGCGCTTAATCAGTTATATGAATTAAAAAACAAATTGGAGTAAATAGTAATGGGAAAAATTATTATACTTGATGAAAATACTGCTAATCAAATTGCTGCTGGTGAAGTTATTGAGAGACCATCGTCAATAATTAAAGAATTAGTTGAAAATTCTATAGATGCAAATGCAACTATAATTCGTATTGAAATTATTAAAGGTGGAATATCTTTTATTAGAATTACAGACAATGGAGATGGTATTGCAAAAGATGATATGGAAATGGCTTTTGAACGACATGGTACTAGTAAAATAAAAAGTGCTAATGATTTATCTCACATTGATACCATGGGATTTAGAGGAGAAGCATTAGCAAGTGTTGCATCAGTAGCAGATGTTACATTAATTTCAAAAACTAAAGATGATAAAACAGGGACTTCTATCCATATTAAAGGTGGAGAATTCCAAACACTACGTAATGTAGCTAAGGAACCAGGCACAACAATTACAGTTAGATCTCTTTTTTATAATACACCTGCACGATTTAAATTTTTGAAAAATGATACAACAGAAACTAGATATTGTAATGAAATTATTAATAAAATAGCTTTAGGGAATCCTAAAATTGCCATATCATTTATTTCTAATAAAAAAGAATTATTACAAACACCAGGCGATAATCAACTTGTTAATACTATTTATGCAATTTATGGAAAACAGATTGCCAATTCGCTATTTACAGTACAAAGCACTAATGAGGGAATGACTTTATCAGGATATGTTGGGAAACAAACTATTGCTAGGGGTAATAGAGCTCACCAATCTATATTTATAAATCATAGAGCAATCAAGAGTATCGAAATTACAAAAGCTGTTGAGAAAGCTTATGAATCAACTTTGATGAAAGGTCGTTTCCCATTTTTTGTACTAAATTTATCAATTAATCCATCACTTGTTGATGTGAATGTTCATCCAGCAAAATTAGAAGTTAGGTTCAGTAATGCCAAAGAAATATTTTCTTTAGTTTATCGTGCTGTTAAGGCAGTTATTGAAAAGACAAATACTATTTATTATCAGCAACCTAAAGAAGATACACCTAAAACTTTCTCATTCAATTCAAAGGTAAATGAATCTACACCAACTTATAACCCGACTTATGTTGAAAAACAAGTATTTCATGATCAAATGAAACAAGTAAAGGAACAATTTAAACAAGACCCAATAAGTACTTTTGAAAATGAAGATGAGAAGATTAAAGAGAACGTTAGTGAAATAATTGGAAACTATTCAATAATTGGACAGTTATTTAAGACATATGTAATTTTACAGCGTAAAGATGATATTTTATTATTAGATCAACATGCATGTCATGAACGTATTACTTATGAAAAACTTCTTAAAAAGTATGAAAATCATACTTTGAAAAAACAATTATTAATGGTTCCAATAGAAGTCAGATTAACGAATTCGGAATTGAATCTGGTTTTTGATAATAAAGAAAAAATAGAAAAAATGGGGTTTGAAGTTGATCAATTCTCAGAGCATAGTATTGTAATAAGATCGGTTCCAACTGATATTTTAGGAGATAATGCAAGAGACGTATTTATAAGTGCTATTGATAATTTAAATAAAGATGATCATGAAGCATTATATATGATGGCATGTAAAAATTCTATAAAAGCTAATCACAAATTAAGCCATGAGGAAATAAGAGAAATGGTATCACTATTAGGAGAATTGACAAATCCCTTTAACTGTCCTCATGGGAGACCAACTATTATTAAAATGACTAAATATGAATTAGAAAAACGTTTTAAAAGGATTGTTTAATGAAACAAGTAATAATTATCACAGGTCCAACAGCTTCTGGAAAAACGGATGTTGCTATAAACATTGCTAAAGAGAATAATGGCGAGATTATTTCATGCGATTCAATGCAATTATATCAAAAAATGGATATTGGTACAGCAACACCTTCAATTGATGAAAGACAAGGAATTATACATCATAATTTTGATATAATATCACCTAATAAAAGTTTTAATGTAGCAAAGTATAAAGAAATTACTATCCCCATTATTGAGGATATTCTAAAAAAAGACAAATTACCAATTCTAGTGGGTGGTACAGGTTTATATATAGATTCTATTCTTTATAATATTAATTTTAGTAAACAAGATAATACAATAATTAGAAAAAAATATGCAGATATGGTAGAGAATAAAGGTAAAGAACATGTATATCAAATGTTATGCAAAAAGGACAAAGAAGCTGCAGAAAAGATTCACCCTAATAATATAAAACGAGTTATAAGAGCATTAGAAATTGTCGAATTAGCAAGTACTTCATTATCGGATTATCAAAAAAAAGCTAAAAAAGATAATAGTCCTTATGATTTTTTAATATTTGTTTTAAGTCCTAACCGCAAATTTCTATATGATAGAATTGAAAAGAGAGTAGATCTTATGCTTGAAAATGGATTAGTTAAAGAAGTTAATGAAATAAAAAAAATAGTTCCTAATAAAAAATCTACATCTTTACAAGCAATTGGTTACAAAGAGGTTATTTGGTATATTGACGGTATAATAACTTATGAAGAAATGATAAGACTATTAAAAAGGAATAGTAGACATTATGCCAAAAGACAACTTACTTGGTTTAAAAGATATGAAAATGCTTTTGTAATTGAAATAGATGATCAAACTACTAAGAAGAATTTAAATACGAAGATTAGGACTATTCTTGAAAAAAATAGGAAATTTTAGTAAGATAAGGGTGAATAATGAAGGGGGCATAAAAATATGAGTAAACCAATGTCAATGAATTTACAAGATGTATTTTTAAACCAACTTAGAAGAGACAAAATTCAAGTAACACTATTTTTAGTTAATGGATTCCAGATTAAAGGAATTATAAAAGGATTTGATAATTTCGTTCTTGTCATGGAAGTAGAAGGAAATCAGCAAATTATATATAAACATGCAATATCCACAATTGCTCCAATGGAAAAAATTAACTTAATATTTCAAGAAAATATACATCAAGATAAATAAAAAAAATGAGCTTAAAGCTCATTTTTTAGTATGTTCTAAATAAACCAATTACAATGCCTGCAATAACAATATCTGATTTAATAATAATAGGATTCATAGATGAGTTTTCAGGTTGTAATCTAATATGGTCGCTTTCTTTGTAAAAAGTTTTCACAGTAGCTTCGTCATCAATTAAAGCAACTACTATATCTCCATTATTTGCTGTGTTTTGTTGTTTAACTAAAATTAAATCGCCATCTAAAATTCCAGCTTCAATCATACTGTCACCTTTGACCTTTAACATAAAAGATACACTTCCTTTTGTATATTCTTCTTTAATAGGAAAATGAGTTTCAATATTTTCGGTAGCTAGGATTGGTTGACCGGCAGCTACTTGTCCAACGATTGGGATACTAACTAATCCTTCCATTTCTACTTTCTTTTCTAGTTCAGGAAGTCGAATAGAACGAGAGATAGAGTTATCCATAATAATATAGCCTAACTCAGCCAATCTTTTAAGATAGCTATGTGCACTAGATGTAGATTTAATACCAACATCTTGACAGATGTCACGAACAGAAGGTGAATAATGGTTTTCATTAATTGATTGTTTAATATACTCCAAAACTTTAATTTGAATTTCTTTTAAATCACTGTACATATTATTACCTCATTTATTTGATAAATATACTTTAGCATAAATGAAAAATAAAGTCAAACAAATGTTCGTAAAATGGTTGACAACGAACAAGCGTTCTGATAATATATTGTTATAGAACGGATGTTCGGAGGTACAAAAGATGAAAAAGAAATATAAATTACAGAATAAAAAAAGATTTATTATCGCTATTTGTATTATACTATCTGTTATTATTAGTACTACTTTACTGGTGACAAGGCGACCAGAAGGTAAAACTGATGAAACCTATAAAGAAATTATTATTTATCCTGGTGATACCTTATGGGATATTGCAGTAGAACATTTTGATGGATCTACGGATGTTAGAAAAGTGATTTATGATATTAAAAAATTAAATGAAATGTCTTCATCAGAACTTTCTATAGGACAAATCGTTAAACTACCAAACCAATAGACACTTGATAGTCACTGTCTATTAACTCGAGGGGATATAAAGAGAAAACTGTTATACAGTTTTCTTTTTATTTAGATAATGCTATAATAAAAAAAATCAAGGGAGGAGTTTTAAAATGGATTTTTTAGATAAAATTAAAGAAAAAGTACTAGTATATGATGGATCTAAAGGATACATGCTTCAATTAGCTGGATTAACTCCTGGTGAATGTCCTGAACATTGGAATTTAACTAACAGAGATAAAGTATATAAATTACATAAAGATTATGTTGATTCTGGTTGCGATGTAATTCAAACTAATACATTTTCTGCTAATCGAATACAATTAGAAAAACATGGACTTGGTGATGAACTTTATGAAATCAATTTTAGTGGAGTAAAAATTGCCAAAGAAGCTGCAAGTGGAACTAATACATATGTTGCCGCATCAATTGGGCCAACAGGTACTCTAATGGAACCCTCAGGTTTATTAACTTTTTTACAAGCTTATGAAATATATAAAGAACAAGTTCAAGCGGTAGTTGATGGGGGAGTTGATTTAATAAACTTTGAAACTTTTACAGATATTGCAGAAATGAGAGCTGCAATACTTGCATCAAAAGATATTTCAAATACACCAGTAATTGCCTCTATGGCCTATGAGCAAAATATTAGAACATTAATGGGAACAACTCCTTTCGCATGTGCAAAAATCATGTTAGCAGTTGGTGCTGATGTTATAGGAACTAATTGTTCTTTTGGACCTGAAAGTATGGAACAAATTGTTGAAGATATGGCAAAAACAGGACATATTGTATCAGTGAAACCAAATGCAGGATTACCAACATTAGAAAATAATAAAACAGTATATGCACAAAGTTCTCATGAATTTTGTGAAATTGTTTCAAAATTTCCAAAATATAATGCTCATTTAGTAGGGGGATGTTGTGGTACAACACCTGAATTTACGAGAGATATTAAACAACAAATCAAGTTAGAAAAATATAGCGGAGAAATTGACAATAATATATATTTATTCTCATTATCTGAAAAAGTTAATATATCAATGCCATATAAAAAAGGAATTTTATCTTTTACAGATTCTGATGACATTGAAGATATTATTGATAATGCATATGATCTTATGGAAGAAGATATAAATGTTGCTGAGTTAGATTACAAAGGAAATGATGAAGAATATTTATCTAAAATAATTAAAAAAGTACAAAATGTTATTAAACTACCTATAATTATAAATTCAAAAAATTCTAAGGCTGTTGAGAATGCTTTATTAATTTATGCAGGAATAGCAGGAATTATTAATCCAGTAAAAAACA
>JAUUZV010000029.1 GCA_030592085.1 Clostridia bacterium
GGTTTGGCAGAGATTTTACAGACCATATGTTTATGATGGATTACTGTGAAGAAAAAGGTTGGTATGATCCTAAAATCGTTCCTTATGGTGCGATTCCACTTGATCCTTCTACTTGTGTACTACATTATGGACAAGGAGTCTTTGAAGGATTAAAAGCTTATCATGGCAAAGATGGTGAAGCATTACTGTTTAGACCTGATGAAAATGTTAAACGATTAAATCAGTCTTGTGAGAGAATGTGTATACCACAACTACCAGAAGATACTGTTATGGAAGCTATAAAAACACTAGTTAAAATGGAAAGTGAATGGATTCCTACTAAAAAAGGAACTTCGTTATATATTAGACCGTTTGTTATTGCAACAGATCCATTCTTAGGTGTTCATCCAGCAGCAACTTATTTATTTATGATTATCTTATCACCTGTTGGTGCATATTATTCAACAGGTATTAATCCTGTGAAAATTTTTGTAGAAGATAAATACGTTAGAGCAGTAATAGGTGGAACTGGTACTGCTAAAACCATGGGTAATTACGCAGCATCATTATATGCACAACAACGAGCAGAAGAAAAAGGATGTTTGCAAGTATTATGGCTTGATGGTGTTACTAGAAAATATATTGAAGAAGTAGGTGCCATGAATGTATTCTTTAAAATTAATGGCACTGTAATAACTCCTGAATTAAGTGGTAGCATATTAAATGGAATTACTAGAAAATCAGTTATTGATATTCTTAAATCTAAAAATATTCCTGTTGAAGTTCGTAAGTTAACTATTGATGAAGTAATATTAGCTGCTAAAAATGGTGAGCTTGAAGAATGCTTTGGAGCAGGAACTGCGGCTGCAATATCTCCTGTAGGTGAATTATTATATAAAGATGTTACTTATACTATTAATAATAATAAAACTGGTGAAATTTCATTAATGTTATATAATTATTTAACAGATTTACAATTTGGTTTAATTGAAGATAACTTTGGTTGGAGTGTAAAGGTTTAAATTGAAAATAAATAAAGGAATTTTTTACGCTGTCGTTGCTGCCTTAGTATGGTCCACCGGCGGCGTTTTTATAAAATTAGTTGATGCCCCTGCCTTTTATATTGCAATGGTTCGATCACTTATTGCTTTTCTTACTTTTTTACCTTTTTTGAAATTAAAAGAAATAAAATGGACAAAAAACTTATTCTTTCTTTTACTCTCCTATTCATATACTTTAATTAGTTTTGTAATAGCTACAAAATTAACAACAGCTGCCAATGCTATTATGTTACAATATACAGCGCCAATCTGGTTGTTTTTGTTTTACTTTCTTGTAAAAAAACAAATAGATAAAAAAAAGGCGTTTCCTATAGTGTTAGTAATGATTGGAATTATACTTTTTCTATTTGAAGCACGTGCTGGTTCTAATACACTTGGTAACATAATTGCACTATCTAGTTCAGTAGCCTTTGCAGGTGTAGCTTACTTTAGTGCAAAAGATCACGGAACAAAAGGCCCTTCATTAATTGCATTATGTAATTTAACTACATTTTTAGTAGCATTACCTTTTACAAAGAATATTTTTCAAATTACAATAAACCTACAATTATCTGATATTACTGGTCTTTTATTACTAGGTAGTATACAAATAGCAGTTGGTTATTTATTCTATATGAAAGCATTAAAATTTATTTCTCCGTTAGATGTATCACTAATTTGTTTATTAGAGCCATTGTTTAATCCTATATGGGTATTTTTATTCATTAGAGAAGTACCAACAGTAATTGCATTAGTTGGGTCATTTTTCATTCTATCTGGAATTATTATTAATCTATTTCTTGATCGGAAATATAGAACTCAATAGCTTCCCATAATTCATCAATCCCTTGCCTTTTTGGTGCTGAGAAAATAACAAAAGGAGTATCAGGATCTATTTTAAGTGTTTGCACAATGTTTTGTGCGGACTCAAATTGTTTTTTACGATTTAACTTGTCACTTTTAACTGCACAAATAACAAATGGTATTTCGCCTTCTTGTAACCATCGCACCATTTTAATATCTGATTCAGAAGGTGTATGACGAATATCTATTAGTGAAACTATTAAACATAATTGTTCTCTGTTTTTTAAATAATCATCAGTGAATTTATTCCAAACTTTTTGAAGGCTTCTAGATGCTTTTGCATAACCATAACCTGGTAAATCAACTAGATATATTTCATCATTTACTGTATAAAAATTAATTACACGTGTTTTTCCAGGAGTTTGTCCAACTCTTGCTATACCTTTTCTATTACAAATCGCATTAATCATTGAAGATTTGCCCACATTTGAACGACCCACAAATGCTATTTCTGGTCTAACATCTACTGGATATTGTTCGCTTTTTACAGCTGTTATGTCATGTTCTGCTTTATAAATCTTCATTTTTTTTATCCACCTAAATTTTTTCTTATTATACCTTATAATCTACAATAAGTTCAAGAAAAGCTTGTGATGCCTTTGATAAAGGGACATTATCAGCTATAACTATACCAATTGCTCTTTTAGGAATTATCTTAGTAACTTTTAATTGAACTAGTTGATCAAAATATGGACTTTTTGATACAAACTCTTTTGATACACATATTACTCCCATTTGTAAAATAGCATATCTAATTAATAAATCTACAGATCCAAGTTCCATCATTGGTTGTAAAATAATATTACTATTTGCAAATATTTTATCAATATGATCTCTAGTACTTGTACCTTTCTCAAGTAACATTAATGGTAATTGACTTATATCTTCAAACGAATAACTTGCTTTTACATTAATATTCGATTTTTTAGAAACAAAAAATCCTTCTTCAAGAGATTCCTCTTTAATTAATTTAATAGATGAATCTAGTTTATCTCTACTATTAATCAAACCAATCTCTACTATCCCTTTTTTCAAAAGCTCAATTGTTTCATCAGTAGTTTTATTACTAATTCGAATATTAATATTTGGATAAATATTTATAAATTCTTTAATATATGTTGGTAAATAGTACATACATATAGTATCAGAAGCACTAATAGTAATTGAACCTTTTTGTAAGGATTCAAGTTGTTCTAATTGTTTTTCACCTGATGAAATTAAGTTAAAAGCAGGTTCAATGTGAGAAAATAAAACTTGTCCACTAGAACTTAATTTAATTCCCCTTGGTAATCTAATTAATAGTTGTTGATTTAATTCTTGTTCTAACTGTTTAATGGTTTGACTAATAGCAGATTGTGATACATACATAGTTTTAGCAGCGAGTGAGAAACTACCTGACTTCACCACATGATAAAATACTTTATACCATTCTAAATTTACGCTCATATTAGTTCACCTTATACATTACATTAGTAATATTAATTTTATTTATATTACCATTGGCATTATAATATAAATATAAATACATATCAAGGAGGATATTACTATGGTTACATCAGTCGTAGGTCTAAATTGGGGCGACGAAGGAAAAGGTAGAATGGTTGACTATTTTGCAAAACAATCAGATTGCGTCATTCGTTATCAAGGTGGAGATAATGCAGGTCATACAGTAGTTAATGACTTAGGTAAATTTGCTTTTCACAACTTACCCTCAGGTGTTTGCTATCCTGATATTATAAATATTATAGCAAGTGGTTCTGTTGTTGCTCCTGATTCATTCTTATATGAATTAGAAGACGTTGAAAAAAACGGGCTAAAAGTTGAAAATATATTTATATCAGACAGAGCAATCTTCATTATGCCTTATGCAAAAGTACTAGAAAAATTAGAAGAAGAACGAATGAAAGACAAAAAGTATGGTTCAACTATGAGTGGAATAGCTCCAACTTATGGTTATAAGTACTTAAAAAAAGGTATTCAAGCTGGTGAATTATTTTATCCTGAATACTTAAAAGAACATGTTAAAGATATTGTTGAATATGCTAATTTATTAATTGAAGGTGGATATAATGCAAATCCTATTGATGCAGATGAAATATATAACTATTTAATGGAAACAGGTAAAAAACTAAAACCATATATTGTTAATACTAAAGCTATGGTTGATGAATTATTAGATGCAGGTAAAAATATTATAGTAGAAGCTCAGCTAGGAGCACTAAGAGATATTACACATGGTATTTATCCTTATACAACATCATCTTCTACTTTATCAGGGCATGCCTGTAGTTCAATTCCAATTCCACCACATTCAATAGAAAAAATAGTAGGTATAACAAAAGCCTATTCTACTTGTGTTGGTGAAGGTCCTTTTACAACTGAACTATTTGGTGATATTGCTCATGAAATTCGTGAGATTGGCCATGAGTATGGTGCTAAAACTGGGAGACCAAGAAGAATTGGATATTTTGATGCAATAGCTACTAAATATGGTTGTCGTTTACAAGGAGCTACAGAAATGACTGTAACTTGCCTTGATGTATTAAGTGGTCAAAGTGAACTTAAGATATGTATTGGATATGATATTGATGGCGAAATCACAGAACACTTCCCAATTAACTGTACATTAAATAAAGCTAAACCAGTTTATATTACTTTACCTGGATGGAAAGAAGACATTACAGAAGCTAGAAAATTTAGTGATTTACCAAAAAATGCACGTGACTATATTATAAAGATTGAACAATTATGTGGTGTTAAAATTTCATATGTATCTGTTGGACCTAAAAGAGAAGCATTAATAGTAATGTGAAATGAGTAATATTTTGTAATTTATAATTTCATAGATATTAAGAAAACCCAGAATCTTTATGATTCTGGGTTGTTTTTAGTTTATTTTTTTCTTTTTCTAGCCGCCTCTGATTTACGTTTTCTTTTTACACTAGGCTTTTCATAATGCTCTCTTTTTCTTACCTCAGCAAGAACACCTGCTTTGGCGCATTGTCTTTTAAATCTTTTTAGTGCGTTTTCTAAACTTTCGTTTTCTTTTACTTTAATTTCTGCCATTGTTTGTAGTCCCCCCCTTCTGCTGATACATTTATCGGGACCCCATAAGGGTTATTTGCTATTATTTGCAGATTGCATTATATAATATTAAAGATAAACCGTCAACTATAATAAGAAGATTAACTAGTAAAAAAACTGCTACCAATTAGGTAGCAGTCAATGTATAGAAGGGAATATATCGAATTCCTATTATTTTGTTAGACCATCACCAATTCCACTTGAATCAAGTTTGTTTTCAGTTGATGGATTTACTTTATCTTCTTTTTCTTCCTTGTCTTCCTTATCTTCTTTGTCTTCATCTTCATCATCGTCTTCATCTTCGTCTTCTATAGCTTCATTTTCATCTTCGTCAGCTTCTTCTTCATCCTCTATAGCTTCTTCTTCGTCTTCGTCTTCATCTTCTTCATCTATTACTACAGGATCATCTTCAGAATCAACAAACTCTTTAATTTCATCTTTTAATTCTTCTAATTCAGATTTTAGTGTTTCTATTAATTCAGCTTGTTCACGTGCTTCCATCAAAGCGTCATAGGCAGCCATAACTTCTTCATCTGTACCAACTTTTCTTATATCTTTATATGTATTTCTTGCTTCTGTAACTAAATCTTTAGCATCAAAAAACCATTCTTTAACACTGAAGAAAGATTCAGTAATAAACGATTTAACTACTTCTTTAGAAGCTAAATCAATAACTAATTGCTGTTGTCCTTCAGTTAAGTCGCTACCTAATAAAATAACAATAGTCAAACCTGATTCTTCAGCTACAGGTTCTTCTGCTGGTGGTTCTTCTTCTGCTGGAGGTTCTTCTTCTGCTGGAGGCTCTTCTTCTGCTGGTGGTTCTTCTTCAGCTGATGGCTCTTCTCCAGGTGTTTCTTCTGCTGGTGGTTCTTCTTCAGCTGGTGGCTCCTCTGCAGGAGGTTCTTCTACTGGTGGTTCCTCTTCTTCAACTGGACGAGATAGCAGTTTTGCTATTTTTTCAGTCAACCTAGCAGTTAACTCTTCAATTTGTTCAGGAGTTAATACTTCACCATCATCTGCAAAACTAATAATAAGTGACATGATACCTTCTTCATCAGTTTGAATTTCAAAGGTAATACTTTCCATTAATAGTTTTATTGAATATAGTGGAGATGATTCTGGGATTTCTAAAAAGAAATCGTATAGAAGAGGTAATTCTTCTTCAAGAACTGGCTCTTCAATTGGTGGCTCTTCTGCTGGTGGTTCCTCTACTGGTGGATCTTCTGCTAGTGCAATAGTTGGAACTAACATTAATAATGCCATTAAGACCACAAGTATTTTTTGATATTTTTTCATAGTTTCCTCCTCTTGATATATCGGACAAACTATAAAGAAATAGGTATGTAAAAAACTTCCTTTCGGTGATTGGGCTGTCATGGCAAATGATTTGCTTTAGACCCCTGATTCTGTGTGCTCATCTTTCGATAAGGTTACCTTTTCGTTGAAAGCTCATCCGAGAATATTTACTTTTCTGAAATAATAATATAACTTACTAACGAAATTTACAATTAAATATTAAATACTTATCTAATTGACATTATGAATAAGTGACTTTTGGACAGTAAAAAAGCCAGTTTTACTGGCTTTTTGTATAGTTTTTGTCAATTTATTAATCCATAATAAAATCAGCAATAGCTTCAATTACTCTTGGATCTATATTTAATGCAGAAGAGTACTCTTCTGGAGAGCTTTTTCCAACACCTGCTGTAAATACATGATTAAGTTCCCTATATGACTCAAATGAGGCAAGTTCATTATCAGCTAATCCATCAACCCAAATCTGATATTCTTCCATGTCTACTTGATAATCTCGCTCCCCTTGTAATATAAGAATAGGTTTTGTAGATTCAGCCATTGTAACAACCGGGTCATAGTTTCTTAAATCAAGCCAATAAGATTTTGGAGCATTTAATAATTCAACAAATGTTTTTTCACTATCATATGTCAATTCTTTAATGCTGTCTCGTTGAGTAATATAATTTGCTAATACTGCAGCCTCATCATCTGAAACTTCGCCATCATACAAATTTAGATATTCTACTTGATCAATGATTAAATCTTCTAAAGGTGATGCATTTGGTGCTAATAAAATATAACCAGCTGCAGCATCTTGTATAAGTAGTGAAATACGCCCCATTGCATAACCACCTAAGCTATGACCAACAAAATAAATATTATCTTTGTCTATTCCATCAAGAGATTGTGCAAAGAAAAATGCCATAGCTGCATCATCAATCGTTTCATCCCACAAAGTAAATCCATCTAAATTGTTAGATATATATTCATTATGTGTAAGAGTTCTCTTATCATATCTTAATACAGCAATATCTCTTGTATATAGTTCCATAGCAATATCATAATATGGTGTGGTTGCACCAACAACACCATTACGATCTATAGGTCCTGAACCTCCAACAATAATCACAAGTGGAACATCATGTTCTACTTCTGGTTGTGTTAATGACCCAAAAATTTCAAATTCAAAGCCAAATGATACTGATAATTCATTAATCTCAGCTGACTCATATGTTTTATTAAAAGTATAATTTAACCCTGCGATTCTCATATCATTATCAACATATACCTTCATATTGACATGTATTAAATCAAATTTACATATATATGTTATTACACCAAAATCTTCTTCAATTGTCGTAACAACTTCTTCAATCTTATTAAAAAATCCACATCGTGAAATCAATTCTACATATATGCTTTTAGCTAAATCTTCAGTAAGTGTTAGTTGCATTTTAGGATCTAAATCAGCAGCTACGACTTCGTCATATCGCTCACTAAGTAAATCAAGTACAAATTCTTTTGAAAGTTCCATTACTTCATCTGGAAATTCAATATTATTCTCATTTTCTTTAATATCGTCTTTACTAGCACATCCTGCTAAAAGAGATAAAATCAATACAAATAGTATTATTACTTTAAGGTTTCTCATCGTAAGTTTTCTCCTAGTTTCTCCCCACCTAATAAATGAATGTGTAAATGATTAACACTTTGACCCCCATCAGTTCCACAATTGTTAATTAATCTATAACCACTTTCATCAATGTTCATTTTTTTTGCTACTTCTTTTGCTGCTAGGAACATTTGTCCCACAATATCAATATTTTCTTTAGTTAAATGATTAGCACTTTGTATATGTTCTTTTGTAATAATTAACATATGAACTTGTGCTTGAGGATTAATATCTTCAATGACCAATATTTGTTCATTTTCATAAATCTTTTTACTTGGTATATCGCCTTGAACTATTTTGCAAAAAATACAACTCATTAAATATCATCCCTTTCAATTAATCTATGTTACTATATTTTCTGCAACTTTTCAATCCAATAGTGTTTGCAGTCATTAGTTCGACTTAATATCTTATAATCAACTAAATATCGCCTTATGGTTGCAAAATCCGCATAAACATTTTTTATTATTTCGTTAACCTGTTTTTCTGTATATACAACATCACTTTCAAACAGCTTAATGAAGTAGGATAATATAATATACTTTTTACGTTCCTTAGAAGGGAAAACTCTCATTTTCCCTTCCTTAATAAAATTATTAAATACTTTTTCTTGTTCTTCTTTACTATATTTATATATCATTAACTTTTCTTTCTATATTTTTTTATTACTAATAGAATCACTAATACTAGTGTAACTCCAGCAATTACCCATGATACAGGATGTCCAAAGTTCAATGTCTGACCAAGACCGCTTGTCTTATCTACAAAAATAGCTGGATCATCTGGATTGAAATAAATCAATAAATTATTCATTATGAACCACTAACTAAGCTAAATATAATAAACCCTATAATTGCTGCAAGTATAACCCATGCAATTGGACTACCAAAATTTAATGTCATTCCAATTCCAAAACGTTTATGAACAAATATACTAGGGTCTTTAGGATTGAAATATAGTATTCCACCTTTCCAATGTGAATCATCTTCTTTATCAACAACTTGATTTTCTTTTTTATTAGTTTTTAGTCTACTTCCACTTTGTCCTGTATGAATTGCTAATCCGGCCACCATTAATACAATTAATCCAGTTGATCCTAAAATTAAAGTCATCAAATTACTTCCATAATCAGATACACCGATTATTGTTAATTGTATCATAGTAAAAATACCTATTAAAATTAAACCCATTAAATAAGTTGCAATTGACCATAAGTATCTAAATTTACTTTCTTGTTTAAAAGATAATTTTTCTCTTGATACACCTGATACTTTTTTCGCTTTTTTCATAGTGTAATTAATACCCATAAACATAAGAGCTAAAAATGTCATTGTTATAGGCATTAGTAAAATAGTCATATAGGACTTATCTGAAAACCCATCAGCAATTCCTGTCGCATCAAAATGTGTTGCAATTTGCTCTGGTAGTTCAGGATACTTATTAATAGAAACAACTACTAAAATCATAATAATAACTAAGTACAATAAATACCACATCATTTTTACAACCTTAAATTCTTTTCCTTCATCTGTATCAATTGTTTGTACAGTTGATTCAACAAATTCATATTTGCTTTTCACCTCCTTAACTGCTTTGTGTGCCTTAAAATATATAAGATATGTAATGACTATCTGAATTATAAGAAGCCCAGCATAAACAAGTGTAGCTGTCATTACCTCAAGTGTAAATATAACTCCTATATAAATAGCCATAGTGGTTATCCAAACAATAAAAGCTGATGTTTTGTATCGTTTTTTTATATCATTAATTAAATTATCACTTAAAATTTCATCATTTAAAGTTACACCAAATAGTAAGTATTTATTCATTAGATTTGGCATGAATAAATATAATGCTCCAATAATCACAAAAATAAATAAATTAAATCCATGTAATAAAAAGTCCATATTATTTTCCTCCAATTTCGTCAAATAACTGATTTGCTTTATGCATAAACTGATCTTTTTCGTAACCATTACATAAACCTTCAGCTATTAATTCTGTCATTTTTTTATCAAATATTTTTCCATAGTCATCATCTCTACTAATTAGTGCTTCCTCACTTACTTTTACTCCCTTGCTTCTATTAATAATGATAATTCCCTCTTCTTTTAACATTGCATATGCTTTTGATACAGTATGCATATTAATTCCCAATTCAGAAGCTAATCCTCGTACAGATGGTAAGTCTTCTCCTGGAACCAAATAACCTCTGGCAATTCCGTACTTTATTTGATTAGATAATTGAGAATACAAGGTTTCTCCACTATTCACATCAATTCTGAGTAACATTCCATCACTCCTTTCAACTGTTATATTGTTATTATAACAGTTAGAACAGTAATGTCAACATTTTTTATATTATTCTTTTTACATAATCCTTCTGATGTTATAATGATTTAGAATCAAATTGTAGAAAAAGGTGTTATATGGATAAAAGAGAACTTGTCTATTCAGCAATAAATCATATAGAAACTCCAAAAGTGCCATATGGTATTTCTTTTACATCTGCTGCAATGGATAAATATAAAGATAATTTAGAAATAGATTTTTTTGATAGTGAACTTAAAGCTGCCGTTAAAGAAGAATTTCTCACATTTAGAGAAGCTTTAAATATTGGTATGGGTAATCATGTAGTTTCTTTATCTATTCCATGGTGGAATTGGCTTGATTTAGATAAAGAATATTACACTTCATATGAACCACCATCATACCTTCCAAAAACAATTGATACAGGTAATTATAAAGCATTTGAAGAAAAAACTAAATTTTTCCAAGATAAAGGTCATTATGTACTTGGTGTAGCATATGGTAGTCATTTTGAAAAAGCAAATTTTTGTAGAGGGATTGAAAATTTTCTAGCAGATCTTGTAGGATACCCTGATTATTCGAAAAAACTCCTAGATTACATTATTCAAAAAAACTTAATAAAGTTAGAAAACATTGTAAACTATTCTCTAGATGGTATTTTGCTTGGTAGTGATTGGGGTTCACAACAATCCATGTTAATGTCACCATCTGTTTGGAGAAACTTAATAAAACCTGGAGAACTTAAAGAGTATGATATTATAAAAAGTGCAAAGAAACATATTTGGATTCATTCATGTGGAAATATTGATGCAATAATTCCTGATCTTATAGAAATGGGTGTTGATGTATTAAATCCTTTACAACCTGAAGTTATGGATATTTATAAAATAAAAAAACAGTATGGAAATAAACTTACTTTTTGGGGTGGAATCACTACACAGAGAATTCTTCCTTTTGGAACACCTGATGAAGTAACTAATGAAACAAATAATGTTATAAGTAAAATGAGTAAAAATGGTGGTTATATTACAGCTCCTTCTCAAGATTTCCAAGTAGATGTACCATATGAAAATATTATAGCTCTATTAGAGGAAGCAAAGAGTTATACAAAAATATAATTAAAGTAATTTAGTAATCATTTTATATTTAATTATCAGTTAGAATCTCCTCTCACTAAATCAAACAACACTTTATTTTGATAAATTCTTTCTTTCCCGATCTTCTCAGAAATTAAAAACCCTTCTTTTTCAAGTGTATTAAGATAAGTAACAGCTGTTCTTCGTGAGATTCCTAAACCTTTTTCAAAATATTTTATTTTTGTATAAAACTCATAAAACATTAAATCAATCAGTTCTTTTGAATATAACTTAGGTAAACGTTCTTTAATATCATTAGTCATTTTACTAACTTCATTATTAATACTTTTTACAAGTTTTAAAGTACTATATGATGTCTCTTCTATTCCTTTTAAAATATAGATAATCCATTCTTCCCAATTTTCTTTTATCCTAACCTCATTTAGTAGTCTATAATAGTCATCTTTGTTTTTAATAATATAACTACTTAAATATAATAGTGGGCTATCAAGTAAATCTTTTAATACTAAATAAAGCACATTGATAACTCTACCTGTTCTACCATTACCATCATAAAATGGATGTATACTTTCAAATTGATAATGTATCACTGCTAACTTTATTAATGGATCAATTGAATCATAATCTTCATTTATATACTTTTCAAGATTACTCATTAAATCTCTAATTTCTCTTTCACCACTTGGTGGAGTATAAATAGTTTCTCCTGTATATTCATTTCTAAGTATTGTTCCTGGTAATTTTCTGATACCACCATGATCATTTTCGATCTGTTTTTGTATATCAATAATAATATTTGTAGTTAATATTTTATTTGCTCTTATTTTTTCATAACCATACCATAAGGCGCTTTTGTAATTGACAACTTCTTTAGCAGCAGGATTATTATAATTAATACTACTCATTTTTCTATAAAGTTCATCATGTGTAGTAATATTATTTTCAATAGCAGAACTGTCTTTAGCTTCTTTAATAAAGATTGCATTAAGTAAAATATTCTTATTTGGTATTGTATCTGAATAGCCCTTTAATTCTGCTAAAGCTTTATTTGCTTTAACAAGAGCTTTCAATATTGTTTTAGTTTCTATATCAAAATTTGGTGGTAATATAGGTAATTTATTAGTATTCATTACACATTCTCCTTACACACGTGCAATATATCATCATTTTTTGCATACGTCAAGAGAACGTGTGCAATATTTTGCCTTTATTTGCCTATATCTTCTATTTTTACAAATCCCTCATAAATAAAAACATTTTTTAATATTAAGATAATAATGTTTTTTTAAGTAACGTCAATTAAAAAAACATACCTAATTCTTTATATTTAATACTAATAATTACATTACCATCCATATCAATCATACCGTATCTGTTCCACTTTTCAACTACTACCGTATTAAATCCTGTCCTTGAAACATTAGTGTATTTTATATCAATAACAATTTCATTTTCTTTATTAATAAATCCCCAATTCTCTCCCACTTTTATAGCAGCAACTCCATTTCCAAATGAAGTTGCATAATCATATATTGGTTCAATAATTAAAGTACCAGTTTCATCAATATATCCCCATAAACCATCAATCTTCACAGCTGCAATATTTTCAGAGAATTTACTACCCTTATCATAGTTAAACGAAATAACCACATCACCAGCTTTATCAATATATCCATATTTATCATCAATTTTTACTAAGGCTAATCCATTACTAAAAAAACTAGTTAAAGCATCATATTTATAATCAATTATTAAATTCTCATAAATATCCATTAATCCATATTTTTCATTAAGTTTTGCTACGATTAATCCATCGTTTAGTTTAGATAATCTTTGGTATTTTGGCTCAATAAGCACATCTCCGTTTTCATTAATAATTCCCCATTTATCGTCTAGGGTAACTGTTGCATATCCGTTTTCAAATTTTGATATATTATCATATTTATAAGAAACAACTAATTCATTATTTAAATTAACTATGCCACATCTTCCATCTAACTCTACTTTAAATAGTTTATCGCTAAGCACATCAACCCAATTATATTCAAATGGAATAATTTCTAATCCATTCTCATCAATAATTCCACAATTACGCCAATTAAATATATCATTTTCGTTAGTTTTCTTAGCTGCAGCGTATCCCAATTCAAATAAACCAACGAAATCATAGATAAAATCTATTACAATTTCACCATTTCTATTAATATATCCATACTTTCCATCTTTAGAAGCTCCAATGAGATTATCATTATTTGCAATAGATATAGAATCAAATTCTGGAGAAAGTATTTTTTCACCATACTCATTTATTAGACCATATTTATTAAATCTCTTAAAAGAAGCAATATTTGTTGTATCATATGTGCTTTTGTTACACCCAGATAATAATATGCTTAGCATCATTAAAATAATTACTATTTTTTTCATCATAAAATCTCCCCAAATTTCATCTTTGTTTTATTTTCTTATGAAAGCTTTTCTATAATTAGCTTTTTAGCAAGCGCTAATGCTTCATCTATTTTAGATGGATCTTTCCCTCCTGCTTGTGCCATATCAGGTCGACCACCACCGCCGCCACCTGTTACTTTAGCAACTTCTCTTATTACATTACCAATATGGATTCCTTTTTTAACAGCTATTTTTGTAGCTCCAGCTACTAAACTTACTTTATCTTTACCTGAAGCTAAAAATACTACACAATCTTCAAACTTATCTTTAGCTTGGTCGCTTAATGCACGTAATTGATTCATATCACAATCAGGTACATTTGCTATTATTAATTTTGTTCCATTAATTTCCTCTGGATCTTTAAAAATATCTTCCATACTACCAGATGCCATTTGTTTCTTAAGTTTATCAACTTCTTTACGTAGATTTCTTACTTCTTCTACTAAACTAGCAGCTTTTGTAGCACTATCTTCAACCAAAGATACTTTTAATACTGATGCAGCTTGTTTTAATGCGTTTTCTTTACTCTCATAGTAATCTACTGCTTTTATACCTGTTGTAGCCTCTATACGCCTTATACCAGCTGCAACACCACTTTCAGAAGTAATTTTAAATAAACCAGCTATTGCACTATTAGTTAAATGGGTACCACCACAAAGTTCCATGCTAAACTCGCCAACTGAAATTACTCTAACGTTCTTACCATATTTTTCACCAAATAGTGCAGTTGCACCTTTTTTCTTAGCTTCATCTATTGTTAGATTTTCAGTAACTACTATATTACCCTCTAATATTTTTTCATTAACAAGTCTTTGTACTTTTAGTACTTCATCATTAGTCATTGCACTAAAATGAGTAAAATCAAATCGTAATTTTTCAGCATCTACATATGAACCTGATTGTTTTACATGTTCTCCTAAAATTTCAACTAGAGCATATTGAAGAATATGTGTTGTAGTATGATTTCTAGCAATTGCTAATCTTCTTGTTATATCTACTTCACATTTTACACTTTCACCAACTAAAATTTCACCTTCTATATTTCCTGTATGTATGAATACACCTTCTGCTGTTTTCTTACAATTAGTAACATTCATTTTAAATGTAGTATTGTATATAACACCATGGTCTGCTACTTGTCCGCCACTTTCAGCATAAAATGGAGTTTTATCTAATGCTAATACGCCTTCATTAAAATATGTCACTTTACTTTCGCTATTTAGTATTTCATATCCTAAAAACTCTGTTGCTTTTAGGTGTTTTAAAACTTCGTTAGTTTCAGAATCCCAAGCGTTAGCTCCATCACCTGATTTTTGTGCATTTCTAGCCATTCTCTTTTGATTTTCCATTTCAAAATCAAATCCAGTTTTATCTAAGGATAATATGCTTTCAAATGCAATTTCCTCAGTTAACTCATATGGAAAACCATATGTATCATGTAGTTTAAATATTTTATCTCCAGTTAATATATCACTTTTTGATTTTTTAGTTTCTGCAATATATTGGTTTAATATAACAAGCCCTTGATCTATTGTTGATTGAAAACGTTCTTCTTCAATTCTTATTACTTTTTCAATATATGTCTCTTTTTCAATTAGCTCAGGATAAGCTTTTCCTGATTCCTTAACTACAATTTTTACAAAGTCACATAAGAAGTTACCTACTATACCTAATAATTTTCCATGACGAGCTGCTCGACGTAATAATCTACGTAGCACATAACCTCTACCTTCATTTGATGGTAATATACCATCAGATACCATCATTACAGTACTTCTTATATGATCAGTTATTAGTCTTATTGAAATATCAGTTTTGACATCAGTTTTATAAGCCACTTTAGTTTTTTCACATACTGCATCTAAAAGAGCCCTTATTGTATCTACTTCAAATAAATTATCTACACCTTGTATTACACAAGCAAGTCTCTCTAAACCCATTCCAGTATCAATATTCTTAGTAGCAAGTGGTACATAACTTCCATCAACTTGTTTTTCAAATTGTGTAAATACTAAATTCCATATTTCAATATATCTATCACAGTCACATCCTACTTCACATGTTTCACTATCACAGCCATACTCTTCACCTCTATCAAAGAAGATTTCAGAAGAAGGCCCACAAGGTCCTGTACCATGTTCCCAGAAGTTATCCTCTTTACCTAATCTAAATATTTTACTTTCATCAAGTCCTACAATATCTTTCCAAATATTATATGCTTCATCATCTTCTTTATATACTGACACAAATAACTTATCTTCCGGAATATCTAATACTTCTATTAAAAATTCCCATGCCCATTTAATAGCGTCATGTTTAAAATAATCACCAAATGAGAAGTTTCCTAACATTTCAAAAAATGTACCATGTCTATCTGTTTTACCAACATTTTCTATATCTAATGTTCTAATACATTTTTGACATGTTATCATTCTTTTACTTGGAGGTTTTTGTGCACCTGTAAAATATGG
The DNA here is from genome assembly GCA_030592085.1 of Clostridia bacterium. GTDB lineage: Bacteria > Bacillota > Clostridia > DUPQ01 > DUPQ01 > JAFGUQ01. The sequence continues at coordinate 16,262 of JAUUZV010000029.1, forward strand.
TTTTAATGGAGTCATTCCAGCATTAATTAAAAGTATGCTTGGATCATTTATAGGAACCAGTGAATAGCTATCCTTACGTAAATGAGCTTTACTTTCAAAAAACTGTAAAAACTCTTCTCTTAGTGTGTTTAATGACTTATTTTCCATGACTTTTCTCCTCAATATATGTAAATACAAAAAAATTCTCTATCCTTAAAAATATAAGGGACGAGAATTCCGCGGTACCACCCAAATTCATTTAGTAAAACTAAATACACTTTAACACTCTTAACGCGAGTTATACGTCCACTATTAATGGATGCTAAGGAGTAGCTTCACTA
>JAUUZV010000192.1 GCA_030592085.1 Clostridia bacterium
TTAACTTCAAGGAGAGCAACTGCACCCTCTGTCTATACGGTTCTATTATCCCACATGGAATATGGGAGTAAAAGAAAAAGTAGTCAAAATATCCATGATTCTGACTAACATTAATATACAAGGAGAACAATCATGAGAGAAAGTAACATCATTAAAAAACTTAAAAACGATGAGGTAGCAACCTGTTTTAAAACGAATTTTAGAGAGCCAAGAATAGTAGATATGATTGGTTATGCAGGATTTGACAGTGTTTGGACATGTATGGAGCATGTCGGAAACGATTTAAGAGACATTGAATCTCAGATTTATGCAGCTAAATCTCATAACATGGATACTGTAGTTAGAGTTGCAAAAGGAAGTTATTCAGATTACATTAGACCATTTGAAATGGATGCAACAGCCATTATGATTCCACATTTAATGAGTCTTGAGGAAGCAAAGTACATTGAATATTACACAAAATTCTTCCCAATTGGAAGACGTCCAGCTGATGGTGGAAATGCTGATGGTAACTATTGTGGAATTAGCGGAACAGATTACTTAGAAGTATCTAACCGTGAAAAACTAGTAATATGTCAAATTGAAGATCCTGAACCAATGGATCAAATTGAAGAAATTGCACAAGTAAAAGGAATTGATATGCTTTTCTTTGGACCTGGTGATTACTCCCATTCAATTGGTAAATTTGGACAAATGGATCATGAAGATGTTTTAGGACCTTGGAAAAAGGTAGCTGAAGTATGTAAAAAGTATGGTAAATTTGCAGGAACAGTAGCAAATCCTAATAATATTGAGATGTTACATGATTGGGGATATCGCTTTTTAAATATGTCATCTGATGTAGGTGGTTTAAGAGCTTATCTTGCTGATATGATTAAAGTGTACGATAAAATAAGATAGAAAAAGATGTTACCCGAGAAACAGTTGTTTTTCGGGTTTTTTTGTATTGAGTATAGAGTTTTGTATTGATTTATCCAAGGAGGAATCGTGATGAACATATCAAGTTGTGGTATTGATTGCGTTACATGCAAATTTGTGGTCGAGCAAAATTGCCCAGGTTGCCACATTCATAAGGGAAATCCATTTTGGGGCAAATGTGATCTTTACGCTTGTGCTACCAAAAAGGATTTACCTCACTGTGGTAAATGCGACGATTTTCCTTGTAAACAATTAATAAATGCACACAAAGGTGAAAATCCTGATGGGAATGGCATTGAAATTAATAATTTAAAAACACTGAAGATAACAAAAATATGAAAAAGCAATTTTAGTCAAATTGTACTGCATTGAAAAACTAAATATTAAAACATGGATATTAAAAATGGAGGGGAAAAATGAAATATAGAGTATTAAGTAATGGTTTAATTTTTGAGTATTTATTTTTATTTTTTGCAGGTATATTAGCACTAGCTATATGTATTTATTTAGAAATTTATAGTTTAGTAATATTTTTTATAATATCGTATGTTATTATATTTTTGACTGTTTTTCTACCTCAGATTAGAGCCTATATTTCTATTAATGAAAAAGGTGTTGGATTTTCAATCAAAAAGGAAAAATACCATATAGTTTGGGATGAAATTCAACAAATAGTAGTTACTAGAGGATATAAATATCGTAATGGGTTTAAGGCAATATGTATATACAGAAAAGGATATAGAACAATTACTAATTTTAAGATATCTAATAGAGACTATATTATAGTAGGATATAAAAAAAAGATAATTGTAGAACTCAATAAATATTGTAATAAATAATTAAGGGAGTAAAAAACTGAGTTTGCTTTTTGAAGGAAGTGAAGAGGCCATTTATTTTTGTGAGCATATATTATATATGCTCTTAAATTGAGGGGGGTTCAATGAAAAAGTATATCGAATTAATTTATAATCCTAAAAAATATTTTGCTACAAAGAAAAGTGAAAAAAATAATACTATCCCAGTCATATTAATTATTGCTTTAAATTCAATTTACATTCTTTTAAGGCAAATTTTGGTACATGGGAGTAATCTCACATTACTCAATTTTATTGTTGTAGATATAATTTCAACAATAATGATATTTGTTTTAATATTCTTGTTATATTTGTTGTCTTTGATTTTTATAAAAAGCAAAATAGCAGAATTTTTCGTTGGAGTTGTTTTGTCAGCTATCTCACCAATGATTCTATCGATACTGGTTATGTTGCTTCATATAATAAGTGATTTTGATATTATAGTTAGCTCAATTGTTAGTGTTGTTTCATATGTTTTGTTTCTAATAAATTTATTTTTTATGTGTATATATAGATTAAAAATAAAAAAATCTAGTGTGATTGTATTCATAAGTATTATTGCACTGCTTTTTATTGGATTTATAATTTTATATAATTAAATAGGAATAGATATAAAGGATTAAATTTATCAGATAAATTTCCCTATACATAGAAATAGGTAATTATCCTACTAATAGCCACTAAGGATAAAAACAAATTAATTTAAAGAGTTTTTTGTATTTTTATTATTCATCAATTGTAAATAATATATCCATAAGCATAAGCGTTTCTTTTTCATCATAATAGCTTAATCTAAATGTGATGATAAAATCATCAATTGGATAGTATAGTATGGTGAATAATTCAGTTTCTGTAATTATATCTTCTTGATACATAGTAAAATTGTTAATAGTTACTTGTAATGCATTTTCTGGAATAGTTCTATCTTTTAGGGCACTTATTACTAACCCTGGATTTAATATTGGAGTTGTATGAGTATGGTCATGCTCATTATGTTCATCAGGGGCTACATGTTCAATTAATTCATCCCTATATAAAATCATTAATAAAACATTTGTTGCTTGTTCATAATCACTAAACTTCTCATCTTGTTGTTGCTCATTGTATGTTAAAGTTAAAACTTCTCTCTCGTCATCTGTATAATAATGCCAATCACTAGGCATAGTTATTGAAAAATTAAAATATGAATTTGTGTAAACCATATCTTTTGATGTGCTTCCTAGAATACTTTTATTCTTCACACAAGCAGTAGAAATTAAAGATATTAAAGATATTAATAATATAATTGAGATAATTTTTTTCATAAATCCTCTAAAATACATAAAATGCATATGTTTTCTTTATATTTGTTAAGTATAATAATATAACTATTATATAATGGATTCAAATTAAATTTCTAAGGAGTATTTTTATATGTCACAACTAGCAATATTTGGTGGACCAAAATCTGTAACTAAAGATTCAGGTGATTTATTTACTTGGCCAATTACTACAGTAGAAGATGAACAAGCGGTATTAGATGTTTTACGTAACGGTTCTATGAGTGGAACAGATATAACAAAGAAATTTGAGCAAGAATTTGCATCATGGATTGGCCTTAATAATACTTTAGGCTTTTCAACAGGAACTGCAGCTATTCAAAGTGCTATGTATGGTTGTCATGTTGGTATTGGTGATGAAATTATTTGTCCAACAATAACTTATTGGGCTTCTGGATTACAAGCATATACATTGGGTGCTACTATTGCTTTTGCAAATGTAGATAAAAAAACATTATGTATAGATCCTGATGATATAGAACATAGAATTTCAAAGAGAACTAAAGCAATTATCTGTGTTCATTACTTAGGACATCCATGTGAAATGGATAAAATTATGGCTATTGCAAAAAAACATAATATTAAAGTTATTGAAGATGTTTCTCATGCACATGGAGCGTTATATAATGGCCAAATGGTAGGTACATTTGGTGATGTTGCTGCAATGAGTCTAATGAGTGGAAAATCATTAGCAGTTGGAGAAGCTGGAGTATTAGCTACAAATGATGTTGAGATTTATGAACGAGCGCTAGCTTTTGGACATTATTCACGATATAAAGCAGAAGATATACAAACAGAAGATTTAAAAGAAGCTGCTGGTTTACCACTTGGTGGATATAAATATAGGATGCATCAGATGTCATCAGCTATGGGTAGAGTACAACTTAAATATTATGACAAGAGAAGTGAAGAAATCAGAAAAGCTATGAACTACTTCTGGGATTTACTAGAAGATGTGCCTGGAGTTGTTGCACATAGAGTTAATGAAGCAGATGGTCATACAATGGGTGGATGGTATGCAGCTAAAGGTATTTATGATAGTAGCCAACTAGGTGGATTATCTGTTACAAGATTTTGTGAAGCAGTAAGGGCAGAAGGGGTTGATTGTAATCCTGGAGCTAATTTAGCGCTACATACCCATGCACTATTTCAAACAACTGATGTTTATGGTCATGGTAAACCAACAAGAATCGCAAATAGTGATAGAGATGTAAGAGAACTTGATTCTTCACTTGAACCAAGCGAAGAAATTGGAGCGATGACATATTCTGTTCCATGGTTTAAAAAATTCTATCCAGAAAAAATTGAAGAATATGCTAATGCATATAAAAAAGTTGCATTAAATTATAGCGAATTATTAAAAGATGACAAAGGAAATCCAGAAGAAATTGGCGGATGGCATTTCTTTAAACATAGTAAAAAAGTCTAACTGGTGAAAACCAGTTTTTCTTTTACTTATGGTTGTTATATAGTAAAATGATGGCATAAGATTTAAGAGGGTAGACGTGAAAGAAAATTTAGTATCTGTTGTTATGCCAGTCTATAATTGTGAA
>JAUUZV010000201.1 GCA_030592085.1 Clostridia bacterium
TATATCAGCTTTTTTTGCTATTTCTAAAGTTGTACTGCCTTTAAAACCTTTATCAACAAATACTGTCATAGCTGCATCCAATATTTGCTTTCTACGATCTTCTTTATTCATTCTTATAACGGTTTTTCTTGTATCCATTTTTCCTCCTTATGTTAGTAAACGCTTACATACATTATAATACTCAGCTCATATTGTCAATACTATTTTAAATTTTAATTTTTTTATATTAGATAAAGTAAATTTAGTTAATAAATGGTAAACTTTATATTAACTAAATTATTACTAGAAATATGGAGAAATTATGAAAACTTCAATTATTAATGAAATCCCAACTAACTTAAATACAAATAATCAAGTAAGTAATATTGCTACTAAAAAATTATCACCTGGAAGCATTAAACCTAAAGGATGGTTAAATACACAGCTTTTATTAATGGTTGATGGTGTTACAGGTAGATTATATGAATATGGTAAATTTTTTAGCGAAGAAAAAAATGGTTGGTTTTATGGTAATGAACAAGGGTGGGAAGAAATTCCTTATTGGTTACGTGGTTCATACCCATTAGCAGTACTAACTAATGATGAACGATTATTAAAAGTTACAAGAGATTATATACATAAAATAATAAACTCTCAAAATGAAACAGGATTTTTTGGTCCTTCTGGGCTACAAGATATGCATGGCAAAAATGGAAAAATAACTACTGATTTATGGCCCGCCATGTTATTACTAGAACCTATTATTCAATATTATGAATATGAATTAGATGAAAGGGTTCTTCCTTTTTTACATAAGTTTTTTAATTACTGTAAAGATTTACCTGATGAACAATTTATTCTAGAAGATACTAAAGGTAATTATGGTTGGGGTGGTGGTACTTTTGGAACATTCTCTCCATTTTTACAGTATGCTAGAGCTGGAGATATGCTACCACACATATGGTGGTTATATCAAAAAACTAATGAAGAATATTTATTAAAACTAGCAAAACGTTTTTATGATAAAATTCGTCCACCTATGGATGAATGGTTAGATCACCATGCTGTTAATTTTGCTCAACGTTTTGCCTATGATGGTTTATATTCTGTTTTTTCTAAAGAAAAACAACATATAAAAAACAGTGAATATTGGTATAAAATGCATATGGCTACATGGGGACAAATGCCAAAAGGTATTTTTGCAGCAGATGAGAGAATCAGACCTGGCTGTACAGATCCTAGACAAGGATTCGAAACATGTGGGATGATTGAATTTGCTAGAAATTTTACTTTACTTGGTGAAATTACAGGAGACCCTATCTATGCACAGCGCACAGAAGATATTATGTTAAATCATTTTCCAGCTGCACATACTCCTGATTATAAAGCATTACACTATGTAACTGCTGCTAATATGCCTAAACTTAGTGGATATCATCATCATCCCATAAGAAATGGATTCAAACGTTCTAACACATCATATTTAGCATACACACCATATAATAGATGTTGTGGACATAACGATGGTATTGGTTGGACTGGTTATGCAAATAATTTATGGCAACATAGCATAGATAATGGCCTTGTTTGTATGTTATATGCATCATGTACTATAAATACAAATGTTGGTGATAAAAAAACTCCTATTAAACTAACTGTTGATACAAATTATCCATTTGATGAAACAATATCAATTTCTATGTCTTTAAAAAAGCCTACAAAATTCCCTTTGTATTTTAGAATCCCAGATTGGTGTAATGAGTATAAAGTTATTTATAATAATAGTGAAATATTATCTACAAATAAAAATAATTGCTTTGTACAATTAATTAATGAGTTTTCACCTAATGATAAAATTAATATTATTATGAAAGCTGTAACTTCATTAACCACCTGGCCAAATAAGTCAGTTACTGTAAATAGAGGACCATTAAGTTATTCACTTAAAATTGAAGAGAATTGGTTTAAGTTAAAAGATGCAGGAGCTTATCAAGAAGAATCAGTTGAAAAATGGCCTAGTTTTGAAGTTCACCCTAACTCTCCTTGGAATTATGGTTTACTTTTAAATGATTCTGGCCAATTACCACAAGTTACAATTAAGAAAAAAGATAATTATATCGGACAACCTTTTACATTTGATAATGCACCCATTGAAATAACAGTAAAAGCTAAAAAAATACCTAATTGGACATTACAAGATGATACGGCTTCTAAAATACAACCTTCCCCTGTATACTCTGATCAACCAACTGAAGAAATAACTTTAATACCCCTTGGATGTGCACATTTGAGAATGGCTTGTTTACCTATTGTTACAGATGATAAAAAATCACATCACTGGTTAAAGGTTCCTTCCCATATTGAATTTTCTAAACGACCAAAGAATAAATTTGATGTACTTGAACCAAAAACTGAAGAAAAAGATAACGATTTTTAATTAGAATTTAGAAACTCCACTACTTCCATAAATCCCTCATGAATTGCAGGTAACAATGGAGGAGCAACTACAAATGCGTGAAACATACCAACATATTCTGAAACTGTAAGTTCAAATTGTACATCATTAGCCATTTTTTTAAAAAGACGACAATCATGAATTAATAATTCTTTCGTGCCAACAGTAATTAGAGATTTAGGTAATCCATTTAAATTACCAAACATTGGAGATACCAATGGATCTTTAGTGCTTGTATTTCCAGCATAAGCCTTACCTGCTTCTATTAAACCTGGCATGCCTAACATTACATCACGTTTACCTTCTTCTTTGTTAATCTTTTTATTTGACATAGATACATCTAACCATGGTGATATTAATACATTTTGAAATGGTAATGGATATTTTTTATCTTTTAGATACAAGCAAAAAGATAAAGCTAATCCTCCCCCAGCTGAATCACCGATTAATGTAATCTTCTTATTTGGATATTTATCTAGAATATATTGATATATTGATTGAACATCACTTATTGCTTCTTCATATGTAAATTCAGGAGCTAATCTATAATCTACAATATATGCAGGTATTAAAGTTTTAATCACTATTTTTTTTATAAATCTTACTTGATATTTTATAGGTCCACTAACATATGCTCCGCCGTGAAGATATATTAATACTTCATTTTCTTTTTCATCTTTTAAAGGAGTAATATAGGAAACATTTACATCATTTATATTTAAATGTTTTGCATTAACTAACTTATCACCTTTTATATCTTGGATTGCTACATCACCGGTTCTAATAAGATTTAATTTTAATCCATGTTCATAGGAAGCTTTAGAATAAAGTCTTAATAGATTTTCTAATGTTTTTTTTCGCAATTCCGGTATATTGTTTCTCATATTCATAATTTTTTACCATACATTCTAATGATTTTTATAATACATAATAAACTGATTACACCCATTGTTGCAAGTGTAATAATCCCTTGTGTTGTATAAATCACAAGAGAAGTACTTTGTGAAAACGGATATAATAGATAAGGTATCCCTTGAATGAAATACATAATTGGAATAACTAACCAATAAGTAATGGATTGCGATGATTGCCCCTTACTCCCCACTTTATTAATAAGTAAATAGAATATTTGAAATATTAAATACGTGGTTACAAGCCAACCTAGGAAGTTGCTAAGAGGTACACCAAAATATAAACCTGTCTTTTCCCAAATCCAATTTTCTTGTACAACTGACATAATGGGCTCAAAACATATATCCCATATAACCATTAATAGAGATGCTACAAATGGTATTAATACAATATTATATTTTCTCTCTTTTTTAGATTTTTTTACTAAAAACACAACTGCCATCTGTAATGCTAAATAACCATTAAAGAAATAAGCTAACATTATTTTAAAAGGAACTTCTCCAAACCTATCACCAAGTTTTGTTGTATAGTGATATTGTCCAAATGGTAATCCAGTTGTAATACTAACACTTTCAATTGCATAAGATATAACAAAAGCTATAAAACAAAACAATAATAACTTAACTAAGCCATATTCCATAAATCCATGCAGAATAACAAATATTCCTAAAGCTATAGCCCCTATAAGTCTAGCTGTTACAAAAAATGATGATGTAGTATCACTTAATCCCATGGCTATTGAAAATATTAGAGCAACTATTAAAGTTGCACTCAAATAATAATTAATATATTTAATAGGATATTTATCAATCAATGTTCTCTCCATTTATTTTTTTATGTAACCATAATAACAGATATCCAATCCCTATAAAAATAATAGCAACTCCTATAAATATTAATAGTACATTTAAAAGAGATCCCACTCCCTCTGGATAAGCTATTGTAGGATTTAAGAACCAGTATGGATAAAATCCAGTAATTACTCCTCTTATCAAAGAAATAATACAATAAA
>JAUUZV010000047.1 GCA_030592085.1 Clostridia bacterium
AGAATAATTCTAGCAATTGGACTATATCAAATAATGTTTTTAACAAAAGTACCTTCCTATGCGATTGTAAATGAAAGCGTTAATTTAGTTAGCAAAGTTGCAGATTATCGAGCAAAATCTTTTGTAAATGGATTATTAAGAAAAGCTAATGATTATCAGGATGATCAAGAGATGTTTCTTAAAAACTTATCAGACAAAGAGTATTTGTCGATAAAATATTCTTTTAATATGGATATAATTCATCAATTAGTAAGTGCAAATGGTATTAAAAAAACAGGTAAACTTTTAGAAGGAATAAATAACTATCAAAGAACATATATCCGTGTAAATACAACGAAAATATCAATTGAAAAAGTTATTGAAAAATTAAGCATGGATGGTTTTATAGTCAAGAGAAGTGAAATAGATGAAGGTTTATTTATAACTGGTAACCTAAATCCTACCCATCATGAATGGTATGAAAAAGGTTTTTTCACAATAATGGACATAGGAGCAATGAAAATCATAAAACAAATGGAATTAGAAAAAGGAAATTTAGTTTTAGATGGGTGCGCTTCACCAGGTGGAAAAACTACCTATATGTCTCAATTGATGAGTAATAAAGGATTAATTTTAGCATGTGATATTCATGAAACACGGGTTTCACTTTTACAAGAGAATGTAAAAAGAATGGGAAGCACAAATGTAACTTGTGAAGTAAGAGACCTATCAAAGTTACACCCTGATTTAGTAGGGAAATTTGATCAGATTTTATTAGATGTTCCATGTTCAGGTATAGGTGTTTCAAAAAAACGCCCTGAAATAAAATTAAATTATGAATATAATCATGATTTGATTAATACACAAAAAGCTATTTTATTACAATCGTCAAAATATTTGGCACCTTTAGGTAAAATAACATATGCAACTTGTACCTTGCTACCATGTGAAAATGAAGGAATATTAAATTGGTTTATTAAAGATAATAATTTTACCATAAGTAAAATGGAGTATATAATGCCAAATGAGGAGCAAATGGGGTTCTTTTATGGTGTATTGGAGAGAAAAGAATGAAAAATATATTTAATGAAACCTATGAACAATTAATTACATTTTTTACTGAAAATAGTATTTCAAAGTTTAAAGCAAAACAAGTTTATGACTGGTTATATAAAAAAGGTGTCACATCATTTGAAGAAATGACCAACTTGTCGAAAATTGATCGTGAATTACTAAAAAGCAAATATGAAATTGGATTGCTTACTTTAAACAGTCAGCTAACTTCAAATGATGGAACAATTAAATTTCTATTTGAATTAAATGACCATCAATTAATAGAAACTGTTTTAATGGAATATAAGTATGGATTGTCAATTTGTATTTCAAGTCAAGTAGGGTGTAGAATGGGGTGCGATTTTTGTGCTTCTGGAAAAGACGGATTATTAAGAGACCTAACCGCAGGAGAAATGATTGCACAAATAATGACTGTTAATAAGGTCACTAACCAACAAATTGATAGAGTTGTTGTTATGGGTATTGGTGAACCTTTTGATAATTTTGATAATTTTATTAAATTTATTACAATTGTTAATGATCATCGTGGTTTAACGATTGGAGGAAGAAAATTATCAGTTTCTACTTGTGGTATAGTACCTAAAATATATCAATTTGCTGATTTACATTTACAAGTTAATCTATCAATATCACTGCATGAAGTTACAGATGATGCGAGAAGTAAAATAATGCCTATTAATAAAAAATATCCAATTAGTGAATTAATTAAAGCATGCCAATATTATATTGAAAAAACAAATCGAAGAATATCATTTGAGTATGCTTTAATAGGTGGATTAAATGACGATAAAGCACACGCAATGGCTTTATCAGAGTTACTAAAAGGTATGCTTTGTTATGTAAATGTAATCCCTATTAATAAGATTCAAGGTGGAAACTATAATCTCCATAAAATAGAGAATATTGAAAAATTTTGTGGTATACTAATGGAAAATGGGTTGAAAGTTACTGTTAGAAGAGAGTTAGGAAATGATATAAATGCTTCATGTGGACAGTTAAGAAGGAGCCAAATTAATGAGGTTTAATGCCAATACGAATATTGGGAAAGTTAAAGAAAATAATGAAGATAATTTACTAACAATATCTAATGATTCCATTAGTCTTTTTGCTGTTGCCGATGGTATGGGTGGACATGATTTTGGCGAGGAAGCTTCTCTAATTGCAATAACGTTTATTAAGAATAATTATCAAGAATTTTTGAGCAATAAAAATGTTAAAGATGAAATTCACAATATGTTTTTAGCAATTAATAAATTAATATATAAAACAGGTATTTCTAAAAATTCTCAAAATGGTATGGGAACAACTCTAACTCTTGCAGTTATAATTAATAATGAATTATGTATTGGTCATGTAGGAGATTCTCGCTGTTATATAATTAATAATAAAATAAAACAATTAACCAAAGATCACTCATATGTTGAACAATTAATTGACAAGGGAATGATAACAAAATCTCAAGCAAAATCACATCCCAAAAAAAATATTATTACTAGAGCGTTAGGAACAATGAAAAATATAGAAGTTGATATAATGGATTATCAAATCAAGGATAATGATATTATTATCCTTTGTACAGATGGGCTATCAAACTTATTAGAAGATAATGAATTAAAAGAAATTATTGAAACGACTAAGTCTTTAGAAAATGCAAATAGTGAAATGGTTAAACTTGCAAATGATAGAGGTGGATTTGATAATATTACAGTTATAATAGCGAAAAACAATTAACGGAGGAAATTTATGGAAGGAATTATTCTAGGGAATCGTTATCAATTGATGGATAAAATTGGGTCAGGTGGCATGGCTTATGTTTATAAAGCACTTGATCAGACGTTAGATAGAATTGTTGCTATAAAAATCTTAAAAGAAGAATTTTTAGATGATGAGGAGTTTGTAGGACGCTTTCATGCAGAAGCACAGTCAGTTGCCAAACTTTCAAATCCAAATATAGTTGGTGTTTTTGATGTAGCGCTTGAAGAAAAGTATCATTACATTGTGATGGAATATATTGAGGGAGTTACATTAAGCGATTATATAAAAGACAAAAAAGTTTTAAGTGATGAAGAAGCTATGAGTATTGCTATTCAGATATGTAAAGCACTTGTTCATGCACATGAAAATAATATTGTGCATAGAGACATTAAACCTCATAACATACTTTTAGCAAAAGATGGAGTTGTTAAAGTAACTGACTTTGGAATTGCAAAAGCTACAAGTAATAAAACATTAACATTAAGTGGACGAACTATTGGTTCTGTTCATTACTTCTCACCTGAACAGGCAAGAGGGGGATTTGTTGATCATAGAACTGACCTATACTCACTTGGTTGTGTAATATATGAAATGGTTACAGGACGTCTTCCATATGAGGGAGAAACACCTGTAGTTGTAGCTGTGAAACATATTCAAGAACCTGTTAAAGATCCAACACTACAAAATAAATATATTACCGAAGACACTAAAAATATTGTAATGAAGGCTATGGCAAAAAGTGTTGATGAGAGATATCAATCAGCTACAGAATTTTTAGCCAATATTGAAGCCCATATGAAGGGAAAAGAATTACCAAATAATTTTAACTTATCGTTAGATTTTATTAAAGAAACAGATAATATGAAAAATGTTGGTAATGTTACAAGAGACTTTACACCAATTAAAGTTACAAAAGAAAAAGGAGAGGAGTATGATTTTTCCTTGAGTAAAAATAGACGAAAAAAACACACATTCTCTAAGTTATTAGCAATCTTTTCAGCTATGCTGCTAATATTACTATTAAGTTTTTATGGAGTTAAAGAATTAATTACAACTATTATTCCTGAAATTGAGGAATATGAAGTAGGGAATTATGTTAATTTATATTATGATGATATTAAAGATAAACTAGAAAGTGAATTTGATATCATTGTTGAAAAAAGAGAAATTAATAATGAAGAATATATTGAAGGTATAATTATTGAACAAAGCATAGCTTCTGGCATTAAATTTAAAGAAGGTGGATTTAATAAGATTATTTTCACGGTTAGTTTAGGACCTGAACTTATTGAAATTCAAGATTTTACTTCATTTGACTATAGAATTGCTAATCATGATTTAACAGAGTTAGGACTAATTATAACAAAAGAAGAAGTTATGTCAGATATTGTGGATAAAGGTGGAATTGTGAGAACTGATCCAGAAGCTGGAATGATGGTAGCACCTGGAACAGCAATTACTGTTTATGTTAGCTTGGGACCTAATCTTGATGAAGTTGAAGTCCCAGATTTTCTTGGTATGAATCAAACAGAATTTTTTCAAGCTGCAAACGATGCAAACTTAATAGTAGGTTCAATTTTCCCAAGTAATTTACAGAGTCTTACAGCATTAATTATTGAACAATATCCTTTAGCTGGTGAGTTTGTTTATGAAAGTTCAGAAGTTCATGTGAAGTTCCAAGAGGAAAATGTAGAAGGGGATAGAATATTAATTGATTACTTAATTATTCCTGCTAATATTGATGAACTAGAGGGTAGTATTAAGGTGTATATTGAAATTAAACCTACTGATACTTTACGATATGAAATGATTTATAACCAAAATCATGAGAAAAGTGAATTACCAATTACAGTAGTGATTCCAATTCCTATTGATGGGAAAACAACATTAAAAGTAATTTTTAATAATGTATATACAGAAATAACAGAATTATTATATGAAGATTATAAGGAAGAAGAACCAATAATTGATCCTCCTCCTGAAGAATCACAACCAGCTCCAACACCTACACCTGATACAACAGGAGGTACTTAATTGCCTGATGGAATGATTACCAAAGGTGTTGGTGGACTGTATACAGTTATTACTGAAAAATGTGAGTACTTTTGTAAAGCGCGAGGATTATTTAGGAAAAATGATGAAAAACCAATCCCTGGTGATTTCGTAATATTTGAAGTGACGAATGAACAATTAAAAGAGGGATATTTACTTAAAATTAAAAAACGGAAGAATTTTTTTATTAGGCCAGCTGTTGCTAATATTGATCAAGCAATTTTAGTAGTATCTGTTATTGATCCAAAACCTGATTTATTATTAATTGATAAACTTATTTGTGTTTGTGAAAGCAAAAACATCACACCAATAATTTGTGTTAATAAAATAGATTTAGGAAGCAAATCTGATGAGGATGAGATTACTAATCAATATAAAAAAACAGGTTATGAAATTATTTCATGCAGTGTAAAGACTGAAAAGGGAATTTCACTAATTGAAGATTTACTTCATGAAAAAATCTCAGTTTTTGCTGGTCAATCAGGTGTTGGAAAATCATCTATTCTAAATAGCATTATGAAACAGGAAGTAATGGAAATTGGTGATATTTCCGCGAAAATTGGAAGAGGTAAACATACTACTAGGCACGCTGAATTTATTAACATTCATGGTGGATATTTAGTTGATACACCTGGCTTTTCTAATTTTGAACCACAACTATTTTCTCCAAATATGTTAAAAGAATTATATGTTGAATTTAACGAATATGAAAATACATGTCGCTTTTCTGGGTGCATACATATTAATGAACCTGATTGTACTGTGAAAAATGCAGTGAAAAGTGGTAAAATAAGTATAGAAAGGCATAATAGATATAAGATTATCTATGAATTAATTAAACAGGCAGAGAAAGATCAAAGAGGATACTAACATGATAAAAATTGCACCATCAATATTAGCAAGTGATTTTACAAGACTTGGTGATGAAATTATTAAGGTTGATAAGGCAGGAGCTGACTATATTCATATTGATGTTATGGATGGGCATTTTGTTCCAAATATAACTATTGGACCACCAGTTGTAAAAGCGATTAGAAAAATTACAGATAAAGTACTTGATGTTCATTTGATGATTGATAATCCTGACTTATATATTGAACAATTTGTTAATGCAGGAGCAGATATAATATGTGTACACCAAGAAGCTTGTATTCATTTAGATAGAACAATACAATTGATTAAATCCTTTGGTAAAAAAGCAGGTGTAGCATTGAATCCTGCAACACCAATTAGTACTTTATTAACAATATTACCAAATGTTGATATGATACTTTTAATGACAGTAAATCCAGGATTTGGCGGTCAGTCATACATTAATTATTCTACGAATAAAATCAAAGAACTAAGAGAACTTATTATTAAAAAAGGATTAACAATTGATATCCAAGTTGATGGAGGAATTACCCTTGATAATATTGGTGAAGTTACTAAAGCAGGTGCAAATATTATTGTGGCTGGTTCTACTATTTATAAAGCAAAAGATACTGTTGCCATTATCAAACAATTAAGAGAACGTGCCTGTTAGAAAAGGTGAGTTATGAAATTTTTGATTATTTCAGGTGGGAAAAAAACAAATTATAAAATAATTAAACCATATTATTCACAAGCGGATTTTACTATTTGCGTGGATAAAGGACTTGAGTATGCTGAATCATATGGAATAAAACCTCAGATGATTTTAGGTGATATGGATTCAGTTAATCTAAAAGTACTAAGAAAGTATCATAAAGATGAAATTAATATTTTTCCTAGAGATAAAGATTATACTGATAGTGAAATCGCTGTTAGAAAAGCAATTACATTAGGGGCAAAAGAGGTGACATTAACTTGTGTGACTGGAACAAGAATGGACCACACTTTATCAAATATTAAGTTGTTAATTTTATTAAAAGAAAAAGGTATTGATGGTAGAATAATTGACAGCTTTAATACAATGTTCTTAGTTGATGGTTACAAGAGCATCCCTAATAAAAAAGATCAGGTAGTTTCAATTATTCCTTTAGATACTTGTTATGATGTTACAACAAAAGGTTTTTTATATCCATTAAACCAAGAAGACCTTGATATTAATTGGAATATTGGAATTAGCAATATTATTATTGAATCTTTTGGCGAAATTAGCTTAACCAAAGGAAATCTTCTTATTGTTTTAACAAAAAATATTTAAATTATTTATATAGTTTTGCTAACTTAGTAAATGAAGGTAGTGCTCTTTTAATAATATCTTTACTAATGCAATAGGATAATCGCACATATCCTGGTTGTCCAAAACCTCTTCCTGGAACTAATAAAATATTAAACTTTTGAGCTTGTTTTACAAAGTTTACTTCATCTTCTTCAGGTGATTTCATAAAGAGATAAAATGCACCATCAGGTTTTTGGCAACTAAATCCTAAAGAAATCAGATGATTATATAATAAGTCTCTTCGCTCTTCATAAATAGAAGGATCAATTAACTCATTAATACATTTTTCGACAATTCGTTGTTGAATTGCAGGAGCATTAACAAATCCTAATGTACGGTTATTAAATAAAATTGCAGACATTAACAATTGATTATTAGGAAGTAAAGGGCTAACAGTTATATAACCTATACGTTCACCTGGTAATGATAATGATTTACTGTATGAATTAATACTAATAGTTTTTTCAAATATCTTCATCATTATAGGGACCTTAATATTACCAAATACAATTTTAGTATATGGTTCATCACTTATAATAAATATATTTGTGTTAAACTCTTCTTCTTTTTCTTTAACGATAATGGCCATTTTTATTAAATCTTCTTCGCAATATACAACACCTGTTGGATTGTTTGGAGAATTAATTATAATTGCTTTAGTCTTTTTTGTTATTGCTTTAGCAAAGTTTTCAAGGTCAATTGTAAAAGTATCTTTTTTTGTATCTACAATAACAGGTACTCCATTTGCATGGGAAATATAAAATAAATATTCAGCAAAGAATGGTTTGAAAATAATAACTTCTTCTAAGTCATTTAGAAGTGATTTTAATGTTACATTGATTCCAGCAGCAGCTCCTGTTACCATGCAAATATTTGATGATGGAATTTTTATATTATATTCTTTTGACATCATATTTGCTACAGCTTTTTTTGTAGACTCATAACCGCCGTTGCTCATATACTTGTGCATTCCTTTTTCTTTACTGTTACTAATATCACGAATTGCATCTTTTACAGCTTTTGGTGGTTCAACATCAGGATTACCTAAACTAAAATCATAAACATTTTCAGCACCATAAAGTTCGCGTAATTTATTACCCTCTTCAAACATGGCACGTATCCATGAAGATTTTTCTAAACTTGTTATAGTTTTATTTGAGAACATAACAGCCTCCTAAAAGAATTTTTATTTATTATATCATAACTAATAGTTAACTATGATGTTTTTGTGTATTCAAAATACTATTTAACAATTTCGTAAGGCCATGAGTTAATCCCACCCATTTCAAAAATATTAGTGTATCCTAGTTTTACTAATATCTCAGCTGCCATTTTACTACGATTACCACTTTTACAATATACAATTATGTTTGCATTTTTATCAATTAATAAATTCGTGGCTTGTTGTTGAATTGAACCAACTGGAATTAATTGTGCATTTTCTATATGTCCATCATCATACTCATATTGCTCTCTAACATCAACAATAATGACTTCTTGTGAATCCATCATTTCTTTCCCTTTTGAAGGTGTGATTACAGTATAAGTAACTGCAATATTTTCGTGAATTTTGTATGGTGAAATTTCTAATATTTCTTCTGAGAAATCTGTTGTTTTAAATTCGAAAGTTACATTATTTCCAATATAGAAATCTTTTCTGCTACTTAAACTAAATGAAACATCATCATTTATATTTAAAATAACTTTATCAGATGAATCGTTTATTCTAATTAAAAAGGAATTGTAAGCGTACATTTCCATTACTCGGCCTTCATATATAGAAGTGTCTTCTTCTATAGTAGGTTGGCTCTGACAACTTACTGTAATTAACAGTACAAGAGATAATAGTAATAATAAAGTTTTTTTCATAAAATTATCCTTTCAGTAAGGTTATGATACCCTCATCAGAAGTTGCATAAGCACTGTAGTATGTAAAGTAATTTACAAGACCAGGTGGGGCATTGTTAGGTTTTTTAATATTTTTCACTTCAGAGTAATCAACTGCAATCTGTCCAGAGTTTCTTGCTTTTGAATGATAAGCTGCAATTATTGCTGCTTCTGTTATGGTAAGATCTGGAAAAAATTCTTCCTTTTTATCTTTTTTCCTAATAATCACATGAGACCCAGGAATTTTTTGAGCATGTAACCATAGGTCCCGTGAATTTGCAAAGGTAAAGGTTAAATAGTCATTTTCCACATTGTTTCGTCCAACATAAATTTCATAACCTTCACTTGAAATATATTTAAGTGGCTCACGAGGGATAACTTTTCGCTTTTTATTTCTACTTTTTTTCTTTTTTAAATATTCAGTTGTAATTAATTCTTCTTTAATTTCATCAACTTCGTCAGGTGTTTGACAAGTTGATAAATTATGTAAAACACTTTCTAAATATGACAATTCACGATTAGTCAAAATTAATTGTTCTTTTGAATAGCGAGCAGCACTTTTAGCTTTTTTATATTTCTTAAAATAACGCTGAGCATTATAACTTGCATCTCGCCCTTTTTCAATTGGAATTGAAATTTGCTCATTTGTATAATAATTTAAAACGTCAATTTTATCTAAGTTTTTATTAAACTGATATAAATTCGCAGTAATTAATTCACCGTATAATTTAAACTTATCTAGTTTAGCTTGATTATTAATGTTTTTTTCATGAATAATTATTTTTTTTTGACATCTCTCAATATTTTTAGATAAAATTCTCTTTATATCACCTTGTTTTTGTCTAATTCTCTCATGAGTATCCTTTAGGTAATAATATTGATCGAGAGTTTCATTAAATGACCCTACATGGGTAGTTTTTTTGTATTGAGTAAGTGATAAAGGATAAAAATCTTTAACATGATCATCATCATAAATAAGGCAAGGTGAATATGTCTCGGAAATTATTTTTTCTTTAATTATAGAAAATGAATCATTTAGTAATTTTATTTCTTGGGTACTTAACTGTTCGTAACTTTTATTTTCTAGATTAGCAACATGTACAATTTCTTGGCATATTGTTGGTGAAAACCCCTTTATTGATGCTAACAGAGCTTGATCAAGTAATCTGCTTTTATATTTTTCTAAATAATCAATTGTAAAATCTGTAATTAAAACTTTATTTTGAGCTGGTGGTAAAGAATATTCTCTAGCAGGCATAATTTGTCTTTTTGATGAAATTTCTTCATCAATATGCTTAAGAGCATCAAGAACAATATTTTGATGATTTGTGATGATTACATTAGTATTTCTTCCTGTTAATTCAACAATCATTCTCTTTATTTGTAAATCACCTAATTCATTTCTAGCTTCAATAATAAAGTCAATTATTCTCTCATAATCATGAAATTTAATATCTAATATTTTACCTCTTCCAATATGCTTGCGTAAAAACATACAAAAGTTAGGTGGAGAAGTCGGGTTTGTTTTTTTTCTAGTTGTTAGATGTATACGAGAACATGAAGGGTTAACACTGATTACTAATAAGTAGTTTTTCCCATAGGTATGAATAGCAAAAAGAATTTCATCTTTCTCAGGCATATAGATATTTTGTATTTTTCCACCAATGAGTTTTTCTGACAACTCATTAATAATACATTTTGTAGCAATTCCATCAAATGGCATTTTATATAGTCACCTTTATTCTTTTTATTTTTATAGCTTTACATGATTTACCATTCTCATTAATATGATTAAAATCCGAATAAGCTATTAAAAAAGTATCATCACTAATTGGAACCATTCCACAATATGAACATGTATCTTGTTGTGAATCTAGTGGAGGAACAATCGTTGTTTTATCTTCTTCCCATATGTTATTATATAAACCTTTAATATACAACCCAGGGCGACCATAACCTGCAATGTGAACACCATTTTTTAGTGAAATAACCTCAGGCCATACTCCAATTTCATCAAAGTACTCAGGTTTTGACCAAGTTGTTGCACCATCATAACTCCAAGATATATACATTGGGGTATTACCATAACCATCTGTTGTTCGTAAAAGAGAAAATGCAGTGTTTTTATCAATAAATGTAAGGCTCTGTTCACCAAATCCCATTCTATCTATTCCTGGTCCAAGTTTATTATATGAACTATCATAATAAATTGTAGAGTGATGTGTAAAAGAGTGGCCATTATCTGTACTTTTAAAGAATAATGCATGGTTATTATATGGGTTATCATTTAAAAAACGCTGTTGTAATGCCCATACATTTGATGATGGATCTAAGTAAAATCTAAGGAAGAAATTTGTTGGTAATAAATCTTCAGTTATATACCTACAAAATGAAGGTGCATGTACATTAGGTGAGTCAACTATTAAATTATTTATTTGCCCTCGTAAAACATGCCATTTTGAAAGTGTTTTATCAAAACCATTTTGATTATAAATATATCTATTACGACCATAAATTTTTACTGTATGTATTGGTGTTGGGAGTGTTAGAGTATCGGTGGGAATTGAAGGATAAAGTTTTGGTAATATAAACTCACCATTATTAATTGCTGTTCCACCTTTAAGAGTTGTTTTTTCCCATGTTTCACCTAAATTTTTTGAAAGATATAAAGCTTGTTCTTTCCCATAGGCTGTTATACTGTCTAATTCTTGATGGAAACTAAGGTATAATATATCATCTATTAAATAAATTTGAGGGAATTGATAAGGTCCCCAATCTATTTCTTTATAACTACCAGTGCTGGTTGCAACTACTACTTCATTTTCAAATATATATTTCATTATTCATCTCCAATGGTAATTTCTTTACACATTATTGCTTTTCTAGTTTTTTTATTTTCATCAACATAATCAAATCTAGAAT
>JAUUZV010000228.1 GCA_030592085.1 Clostridia bacterium
ACAATTACTTGATAGTTATGGTATTTCAGCTCCAGAGACAATAGAAGAATTTACAGCTTTTGCAGAAGCGTTAAAAAGTGATGATATATATATTGCTTTAATAAAAGATAGTGGGGGAAATCCTCTCATTGATTTTAATGATATCATGATGTCTTTTGGATGCTTTGTTGATAATAGTCGTTTAAGTAATATAATATATAATCCTCATACAAATCAATTTGAAGACACTATTTTAACTGATGGATTTATAAGTGCTATGAAATATATAAATTTTTTAATCGAAAATAATTATATATTTGTATACAATGGCCAAACTGATTTCGAGAACTTAAAATACGCATCATATATTATGCAACCATATCCTTATACGAGAAAATTTGAACAAATAGAAATTGGATATTATTTAAAAGGTGAATACGATAAACATATTGTATATGCAGAGTCAGATACAAGTGGGTTTTGTATTTTGGAGAATACAACTAATATTGAGAATAATATGAATTTTATATACAATGAATTGTTTATGAATGAAAAACTTCAAATGATTCTAGCATATGGAATTGAGGGATATCATTATGATAAGGATAACAAAAATATTTATGTTCATAATTTAAATGCAAAGGGAGAAAGCATTAAAGGACCTAATATTTCTGTTGATTATAATAACAATAATTATAATATTATTTATGACGGTTTTGATCAGGAAAATTTATTGTTTACTAGAGAAATGTCAAATAAAATTGATGAAGTAATGCATACTTTTGATGATGACTTAATATATCGTATTTTTGACTATACTGATTGTTTGTTAAAGCTAGATTATAATATAAATTACTATTCACAATACAAAATAATTTTTTATGAATATTTCAAAGATGGAATGTCTTTAGAAAATGCAATAAAAAATTATAAGGATAATATTAGAAATTTTAACATGAAAGAGTATATTGAAAAATTAAATTCCCATATTTTAGATAATTAGAATAATTATTAAGTTTGGTATATCTCTTTTTATAGTTTTCCAAACAATATCTAAATTAACATCATAATAGCCATGGACTAACCTATTTCTCATTCCAATAATTGCTTGCCAAGGAATCGTAGGAAATTTATCTGTTTTCCTCAAATTCTTCGAATGTAATTTTCTTTGTGAATTCAAATATTTCAGTTGCACAGTCAAAAATATGATGTAATTTTACTAAATCACGATTCATATAGCACCTTTGCTTCTTTTAAAACTTCTTCTCTAATATAATTACTTAAATCTTTAATTGTTCTTAAATCAATTTTTTTAGTGTTAAACATTAATGAAAGTTCTTCCTCCATATAAAATAAATCAAAAAAACTAGGGATATTATTTTTATTAAATTCAACTAAAATATCAATATCACTATTGAGTGTAAGTTTATTTCTTGCAGCTGATCCAAATAAAGATAATTTTACAATGTGATTTTTATTACAAAACACTTCGATACCTTTTGTTGGAATACTAAATCCATTTAGTGTGTTCATTTAAATTCACCACTTTAATTATTTATTATATTATACCACATTCATATTAGCCAAACTATATTAATAAAACTAGAAAAAATTAGAAAAATACTAAATTTTCATATATAATAATTGTGAGGGAATAATGTTATACAAAAATATTATTAATACTCGAATTTTCATACAAACTATCAATTTATGTGACATCATGTATTAGCTAAATTAAAACTAAAGACAAACGTAAACATATTTCCTGAAAATATAAAGAAAGTCATTATGATTTTCAGAAAAAAGAGGTGAATGTTTTGAATAAAACAACAAAAAGATTTGTTAAAGTTAGTGCTTTAATACTGAGTTTTGCAATGTTGTGTATGCTGCTACCTAGTTCAAATGTAATCGCTGCAGATAAACCACCTGTGGCACCAACAACAGCACAAGAGAATGTTATTAAAGCAGCAGCTGATTTTCTTGAGGCTATGGACATGAAAGATATGGCTGATAATGTAAGAAAGTGGTTAACAGACAAAAAAATAGAAATTGATCCTGATACGAAATATAACGGTTCAACAAATAGAAAAGGTGAAATTGATATTAAAGGAAGTTTTGTAGCACCACTACCAACTGATGAATTGGCTAAATTTAAACGTATAGCTGATTTAGCTCAATTACTTATACATGAAAAAACTCACGCCCATCAAGCACCTGAAGGTGGTGCGTTAGCTGATGGTGTAAAAACAGGAGATTGGGCCGCTTCCGGTGATGTAATGAAAGAATGCTTAGGACCAGAAGCTACAGAAGTTGATGCATATTATAAGCAGATTGTAGCTTATCTTAAATGGGCGAAAAAAATAAAAGCAGAAGTAATACCAGAGGGTTTATCTACTGCTGAGAAAGCTACGAAACAAGCATTAAAAGATAGTAAGGTTGAGTGGCTATTACAGCAAGTTACAAAATGGGCGAAAATTTTGAAAAAACATAATTATGAAAAAGCAAATAAATTTGAAGATGTTGACCCTATTGCAGATAAATTAAAAGAAATTGATGATAATGCAGAGTTAACTGAAGATCAAAAAATTGATCAAAAGATTGCATTATTAAATGGTTTAATTAGCAAATTATTTGATGAAGATAGTTTTTATGATAGAGTCAGAGATATTTATGCTGAGAAAAAAGGTGACACAAAAACTACTGTTTCTACACCTATAACACCTGGGCTTCTAGTCACATTAGAAATGCCAACTGGTTTTGGAGTATTAACTATTGATGGATTACCAGAAGGAATATTAATTGATGATGCAGAAGAGCTTGTAGTTGAAGTATATGACTTTCTTATTCCACCTGAACCAGACCCTGGATATTCAATTATTAGTCCAGTTTATTTAGTTGAGTGGAATGCACTTAGTCCTATACCTTTTGAATTATCTCTAACAGTAGAAAACATGGGACGAGATGATTTGAAAATTGCTGCATTTGGCATGACAAAAACAAGTGTTGAAGGAATCTGGACTATGTTAGATACAACGACAATGATGGAAGGTGGTATGAGTATACTAAGTGCCACATCAGACGCTGCAACAATGTATGCAGTA
>JAUUZV010000079.1 GCA_030592085.1 Clostridia bacterium
TAAAAGAGTTGTCATCACCGGTATGGGAGTTATATCTTCCACTGGTTTGAATGTCAAAGAATTTTGGAGCAATGTCAAGCAAGGCAATTGTGGCATCAACTTGGTAGAAAGGTTTGATACAACAGAGTTTCCTACTAAAGTTGCAGCTGAAATTAAGGATTTTAATGCAGGAGATTATCTTGATAGAAAAGACGTAAGGCGTCTTGATAGATACAGTCATTATGCATTAATTGCGGCTATGGAAGCATTTGAAGATGCTAAATTAACAGAAGAATATAAAAATAATGTTCGTATGGGAGTATCAGTAACAACTGGAATTGGTGGAGTTGAAACCTTGGTTTCTCAATATGAAATATTTAAAGAAAAAGGATACCGTCGTATGAGTCCTTTCTCAGTACCAATGATGATTCCTAATATGGCAGCTGGTAGAATTGCTATTGAATTTGGTGCAAAAGGTTTTGTCGAAGCGGTTATTACAGCTTGCGCATCGTCAACAAATGCTATAGGTAATGCTACTAGAGTTATACAACGAGGGGAAGCAGATATTATGATTGCAGGTGGTTCAGATGCCACTTTAACACCAATAACATTTGCAGGATTCTGCGCAGCTAATAAATCAATGTCTCAAAGCGAAGATCCATTAACTGCATGTATTCCATTTGATTCAAATAGAGATGGTTTTGTTATGGGTGAAGGAGCCGCTGTTATAATTTTAGAAGAATATGAGCATGCTAAAAAAAGAGGAGCTAATATTTTAAGTGAAGTTGTAGGGTATGCGTGTACTTGTGATGCTTTTCATTTTACAGCGCCAGAACCAGAAGGTGACGGGGCTAGGAGATGTATGGAGTTAGCATTAAAAGATGCAAATGTTACATTAGACGAACTAGACTATATAAATGCCCACGGAACAGGAACACCTCTTAATGATAAGATGGAAGCCATGGCAATAAATAATATGTATGGTGGTAAATCATATGATATATCAATTACCTCTTCAAAATCAATTACAGGACATTGTATGGGTGCAGCAGGTGCATTAGAGACAATTATAACATCACTATCATTAACTAATGGATATATTTCTCCCACAATAGGAACGAAAGATATAGACCCAGAATGCTTTGTAAAGGGAATTGTATTAGAAAAGGGAATTGAAAAAGAAATGACTTATGGGATGACCAATTCTTTTGGTTTTGGTGGCCATAACGCTACTTTGGTAATTAAGAAACTAGGTGAATAATTCATAATGAAATATGAAAATAATATTAAAGGAATAGAGAAAATTATTGATTATCAATTTAAAGATAAAAATTTACTTGTACAATCAATAACTCATAGTTCATATGATAAAGTTGAAAACTATGAAAAACTTGAATTCCTAGGTGATTCTGTACTGCAAATTGCAATAAGCCATTATCTTTATAATAAGCACATTTATCTAAATGAAGGCCAAATGACAGTAACAAGAGCTTATGCGGTTTGTGGTGAAACTTTAACAGAAGTTGGTAAAAAACTTGGAATTGATAAACATATATTAATTGGTAATTCTGGTAAACGGCGTAGAATTAATAGAAATGATTCTATTATTGCTGATGTGGTTGAGTCAATAGTGGGAGCTATATATATTGAAAAAGGATTGTTGTTTGTTGAAAAATTTATCATAACCCATTTGGATAAATATATATCAGAATATATTAAATCAGGAGATAATAAAGACTATAAAACTAAACTACAACACATTACACAAGCTATTTTTGCAGTGGAACCAAAATATGTTTTAAAAGAACAAAAAGGACCTGATCATGATAAAACTTTTCTAATGCATGTAATCATTAAAAATAATTTATTTGGTAAAGGAAAAGGGAAAACAAAGAAAAAAGCTGAGCAAAGTGCAGCCTTTAGTGCTATTAAACGATTGAGGAAAAAAGGAATTGAAAATGAAAAATAAGTATAAATACATTTTATATGTATTACTATTTATTGCCATTGCAGTATTGTCCTTAGTTGTTCTTAATTTTTATATTAAATATATTGTACCTACAAATGAAGCTAATCGAGTACAACAAGAGCAACTTAGCAGATTGGCTCAAATTATTGAAGATAGAGATAAAGCATTACTTGACCTTGAAAGTGAAAAGAATCAAGAAATAATTGAACAAGTAAAAATTGCTAATGAAATTAAAGATGATTTTTATGAAAGTAAGTTTATTCAATTAACTAATCAAATTAGTTCCCTTCAAGTTGAAGTTACGACTTATCAAGAACAACTTAACTTATTAATAAGCGGAAATGAGACATCTCTTACTTTATTAAATGTTGAGCATCAAAGTGAAATTGCTTCATTAACTACTCAAATAGATAACCAACTCGAACAGATTGATAAGATGACTGAAGATTATGCACAAGATGTTAGATTGCAAAAAATTCAGTATGAGGAAAAACTAGTAAAAGCTGAAAATGATAATACTCAACTTCAAAGAGAATTTGATTCTTTGATTATTTCACATGAAGAGGAAGTAAAGGAAATTACAAATACTTATCTTGAGTATATTGATCAGCTCATAGCAGATATCACTTTACAAGAGATTACAATTGGTGAACATGAAGAAACAATTACTTTATTACATAACGATATTTTAAAATTATCAGAAACTTATGATAAACAGATTAAGAATATTTTAGGTGAATTATTTATTTATGAAGATCAAATTGATCAATTATATTTACTTGAAAGCCGTGAAATTCAACAACAAAAAGATTATTATCATCAAATTATAAATAAATTACAAGTAACTATTGATATGTATGAAAATTCAAACGAGTTATATTTAGTTGAACAAGCATATCAAGTAAAAGTTGACCAACTAGAAACTTTATTACAAGAAACAATTTCTTTGAATAAAACAACTAATGATAAACAACAGTTAGAAATATTAAATTTAAAAAATCAACTTATTCAGTTATCTGTTGGGTCAGAAAAAGAGGCTATATCTGTAAAAAATAGTTATGAAGCAATTATTGAAGAAATTACTTTAGCATATGAAGATTTAGAAAATACTAATGAGTTGTTGACAAGTGATATTGAAGATAAAGAACAACAAACTATATCTTTGATTGCTAGCCATGAAACAGCCATCAATCAATTAATTGCAAAACAACAAGAAATATTACAGCGTATTGAAAGTGATTATAATGATGAATTGAATAGTCAATCAAAGAATTATGAAAGTCAATTGACAATAATTGAACAGGAGTTAGAAACTTATCAACAAGATTATTTAATTTTAAAGAATAATACTGATCAAGCTATTTCAAAATTACAACTTCAAATTGAACAAGCAATTGAGGAACAAGAAGTATTAAATGCTGATTATCAATCTGAAATAAATAATATTAAAGAAAAAAATAAGGAAACAACAAATCAGATGATTTCCGAATATTCTTCTATGGTAACCAAATTAGAAAGTGAAGTAATAGATTATAAAGAGCGCTTAGAAGTGGCAACTAATCTTTTGTCAAAGGAAACAGAAGATGTTAAAGACAAATATGATAATATAATTCAATCATTGAAGCAAGAAATGGCATTTTACTTAGAGCAAATTGAAAAATATGAAGAAACAGATTATTTTACATATCAAATTTCAGTAAATTACTATTTATTACAGATTAATATATTACAAGAAACAATTTTGGATTATGAAAATATTATAACTGAACTTGAAGTGGCTAACAGTACAATTACCATTGGAGATGGAGTTAAAGATACAAAAGTAATATATTTAACTTTTGATGACGGGCCAAGTGAAATGACTATTCCAATATTAGATATACTTGATTCATATAATATAAAAGCAACATTTTTTGTAGTTTATCGTAGAGGATATGAAGATGAGTATCAAGAAATATATGATAGAGGGCACACTATTGGTAATCATACTTATTCACACGATTATAGTTATATTTATGCATCTGTTGATAATTTTTATGAAGATATGAAGCGATTAGATGATCACATATATGAAATTACTGGAAGTAAAACTCTTATTATGCGTTTTCCTGGTGGAACAAATAGTACATGGGCTGATAATGATATTAAAATGGATATCCTAGAACAATCCTATCAACGTGGATATATTTATTATGATTGGAATGCTTCTGCAGGTGATGGTGCACCTACTGTGTATGCTGTAGAAGATCTTTTATCCAATGCCACAAAAAACTTTTCAGGTAATGGACCAGTTTACTTATTAATGCACGATACAAAAAAAACATATACAACTGTAGAAGTTTTAGATGACTTAATAGAATTCTACTTAAGTTATGGTTATACTTTTGCTAAAATTACCTATGAGACACCACAGTGTAAACTGTATAATCAACCCCAATAGTTATTTTCAATATATTTGAAATATGGTAAGATAGAGTAATGAAATTCACATACGAGGTTATTGCATGCATTTAAAAAGAATTGACCTTCAGGGTTTTAAATCTTTTGCAGGAAAAACTGTACTAGAATTTGATACGGGCATCACCTGTGTGGTTGGTCCCAATGGTAGTGGTAAAAGCAATATTGCTGATGCTGTCCGTTGGGTATTAGGCGAGCAGAGTGCTAAACAATTACGTGGTTCTAAAATGTTAGACATGATTTTTTCAGGTACCCAATTTAGACGCTCTGTTGGCTTTGCAGAGGTTTCTTTAATATTTGACAATGAAGATCAAGCTTTACCTATTGAATATACAGAAGTTGTAATTACAAGAAGATTATTTCGTAATGGTGATTCTGACTATGAAATAAATAAGAATTCTTGTCGTTTAAAAGATGTAACTAACCTGTTTTTAGATACAGGAATAGGAAAAGAAGGTTATTCAATAATTGGACAAGGTCAAATTCAAGAAATATTAAGTGCCAAAAGTGATGAACGTAGAGGTATTTTTGAAGAAGCTGCTGGTATTATGAAATATAAGGTCAAAAAACTAGAAGCTGCAAGGAAATTACAAAGAACAGAAGATAATTTATTAAGAATAGGAGATATTGTTAATGAATTAAAAAATCAAATAAATCCATTACATGAACAAAGTGAAGTAGCAAAAGAATTTTTAATTATTAGAGACAGACTTAAAATATTAGAAGTTGGTTTATACCTTAATAACTTAAATAATTATACAAAAAGACTAAAAAAATATGATGAGAATATTATTGAAATAGATAATGATATAGTTAATGAAAATAAATCACTTGTTTTATTAAAACAGCAAAATATTGATAGAAATACAGATATTCAAAAAATTGAAGAAAGTGAAGAAGAACAGCGTAGTATACTTAATAATTATATTATGTCTGTTGAAACTACATTACATGAAATATCCATTGCTAATGAGCGAATAATTTCTATTGATAGTAATATAAAAAGAAGTCGCCAAGATATTATTGAAGTTGATGAACGTACAAAACTTTTAAATAGTGATTATATAAAAAGAGAAGAACGGATTGGCTATTTTACAGAACAATATGAAAAATTTGCAAAAATGCTTGATGAAGAACAAGAACAAATGAATAATATTATTGTTTCACTTGGTGAAAAGGAAAAAGAAATTGAGCAGCTAACAGGAGATGTATATATTTTACAAGATCAAATATCTGATGTTAAAATTTCAATTAGAACTTTAGAAAATACAAATATCACACTAATTAGTTCTCTTGAAAATATTCAAAAAGAGCTACAATTAACTATACTTGAAAAAGATCAGATAACTTTATCAAAACAAGATTTAAATCAGCATGTTAAAAAATTAAAAGATAAAGAAAAAACTTATCAGGAAAGTCATAAAATTTCTCTTGAGAAACAACATAACAATACTAGTGATGTATTAGGTGCACGAGAACAATTAGAGAAAACTCGTACTAGGTTAGGTATTCTTGAAAGTAATTTTAAAATTGTTTCTGACATGGAAAAGAGGATGGAAGGGTATAGACATTCTGTCAAAGTTCTTATGGAAGAAAAAAATAGAGAAGATAGTGAACTATCAGGAATTTTTAATATTTTTGGTAAATTAATTACTGTTGATGAAAAATATGAAACTGCCATTGAAGCAGCACTTGGGGGTAATCTTCAAAATATAGTTGTTAAAAACGAACAATCAACAAAAATTGCAATTGAGTTTTTAAAAGATAATCATCATGGTAGAGCTACTTTTATGCCACTTAATTCAATTAGAAGAAATAATATTAAAGATGAGTTATTAAAACGATTAAAAGGAATGAAAGGTTTTATAAATAGTGCAGATAAATTAATTACTTTTGATCAACAATTCACTAATGCTGTTTCTAATTTATTGGGAAAAATCATTATATGTGAATCATTTGATGATGCAAAAAACATGTCTAGAACTATTAAAGGTGATTATAAAATTGTCACTTTAGAAGGTGAGTTCTTTAATATTGGTGGTAGTATTACAGGTGGAAGCCTTGGTCGTAAAGGTAGCAGAATTTTAGGAAGAACTAAAGAAATTAAACGATTACAGGTTGATATTATAAAAGAAGGTCAGAATATTATTACTATTGAAGAATCAATAAACACATTACAAAATAATTCAAAAATTTTAACTGATGAATTATTGAATTTGGATATACAATTACAAGAAATGATGTCATTACTTGTAAGAAGTGAAGGCGATTTATCAAAACACGATAGTGATTATAATAAAATTGTACAAAGAATAAAACAGTTAACTGATCAAAACACTAATTTAAATGAAACAATAACTTTACATAAGAAAACCATTGAGGAAAACAGAGAACAACAGACCACAATTGAAAATCAGATAATTAGTATGAGAAAGACTATTTCAGAATTTGAAACATTACATTTAGATGAGAGAAATAAACGAGATGACTTACACTTAAGTATTGCAGATTTAAAAGTATCAACTAATTCAGCTAAAGAGAGTATTGCAAATACATCAGATACATTAGCAAGACTAAAAAGTGAACAACAAGAATTATCTAGAAGAAAAGAAATGAGAACTATTGATATACAAGACTTATTAAAGAAAAAAGAGTCATATCAAAATGAAATTATTACAAAAACTAATCTAGTTGAAAATCCTGAGAAAAAAGAAGAACAGTTAAAAAAAGGTTTAACTAAATTAACAAATTCACGGAGAAGTTTAGAAGATGATAATACAAAACATATGGATTTAGTAAGCGATGTTAATGGGAAAATAATTGATTTTCAGAATAAAATAACTAAAGTGCAAGTTAGTAAAGCAAAAGTAGAAACTGAAATGGAATCTATGCAAAACAGGATGTGGGATGAATATGGACTTACTCACAATGAAGCCATGGAAAAACATTCAGAAATTGAAAACATTGTAGAAGCAAGAAGAGAAATAAAAGAAGGTAAAAAGAGAATTGTAGAGTTAGGTCCTGTTAATATTAATGCAATTGAAGATTATAAAAAGACTAATGAACGATATACTTTCTTAGTTGAACAATGCGATGATTTAGAAAAGTCTAAAAAGAATCTATATAAAATCATTAGTGAAATGAATAAAGTGATGAAAAAAGTTTTTCTAGAAAAATTTGAAATCATAAATAAAAAGTTTGATCGTGTATTTAAAGAATTATTTGAAGGTGGTCGAGCAAAAATAGAATTAGTTGATGAAGATGATGTTTTAGAAAGTGGTATTGACATTATAGTTCAACCACCTGGAAAAAAATTACAAAATATGATGTTACTATCAGGTGGAGAAAAAGCATTTACTGCAATTTCACTTCTTTTTGCAATTTTAGAAATGAATCCTTCACCCATTTGTATTTTTGATGAAATTGAAGCTGCTCTAGATGATACAAATGTTATTAGATTCGCAGAATATATTAATGAATATAAAGCTAAAACACAGTTTATACTTATTACCCATAGAAAAGGGTCCATGGAGCATTCTGATGCTATTTATGGAGTTACTATGCAAGAACATGGTGTTTCAAAAGTTGTATCAATGAAAATGACTGACTAAAGGATAATATAATGAATTTTATTTCTAAATTTAAAAATGGATTATCAAAAACCCGAACTAATATGATGAATAAAATAGATGATGTAATTAAGAACTTTGTTAAAATTGATGAACAATTTTTTGAAGAACTATTAGAAATTCTAATTATTAGTGACGTTGGGTTTTCTACATCTGAAATAATTATTGATGCTTTAAAAGATA
The DNA here is from genome assembly GCA_030592085.1 of Clostridia bacterium. GTDB lineage: Bacteria > Bacillota > Clostridia > DUPQ01 > DUPQ01 > JAFGUQ01. Next base: position 8,218 of record JAUUZV010000079.1, read on the forward strand.
AGGTTAAAAGCTTACGCATTAGTGAACCAGAAGCCATTAAAGATTTATTAAAAGATGAAATAATAAAGATTCTCACAGTATCTAGTGACAAACAGTTGTTGTGTTTGTCAAACCCGTCACTAACTCTTGATGTAATTATGGTTGTTGGAATAAATGGTACGGGTAAAACTACTTCCATTGGGAAAATTGCAAACCAATTGACAAAAGATAACAAACAAGTGTTGATTGCAGCTGGTGATACTTTTAGAGCAGCCGCTAATGAACAATTAGAAATATGGTCAAAAAGAGCTAAAGCTGATTTTGTAAAGCATAAAACGGGAGCAGATCCAGGTGCTGTTATTTATGATGCTATTCATGCTGCTAAAAAACGTCAAAAAAATATTGTTATTTGCGATACTGCTGGTCGTTTACATACAAAGAAAAATCTAATGGAAGAACTAAAAAAAATCAATAAAATTATCTTACGAGAAGTAGGTAATGGTCAGTATGAAAAATTAATTGTTCTTGATGCCACCTCTGGAAATAATGCTTTAGTACAAGTAAAAGCTTTTCATGAGGCCATTGGTATTGATGGGATTATTTTAACTAAACTTGACGGAACTGCAAAGGGTGGTATTATTATAGCTATCTGTCAACAACTCAACATACCTATAAAGTATATAGGTGTAGGTGAGAAAATTGATGATTTACAGCAATTTAGTGCAAAGGCATTTATTGATGCCTTATTTTAGGAGGGACTAGAAATGGTATATGATTTTAAAGACTATAAAGAGGTTGTAAAGAAAAATGGAAAATGGATAAAAGTTGCCTTATTTATTGTTGGCGTAATTGTTTTATTATTATTAGCTAATAAAATGTATTTACGAATACTTGAATTAGATGAAATAGGAGGTCTATCTAAAATTTATTTAAAAGATCTACTATGGAAAATTATGACAGCTTTATCAATGGGAGTGATTGCATTAGTATTCATATGGATTCAAAATAAATTTATAAAAAAGAATGTTAATACTTTTTTACGTTTACATGGAGAAGAACAAGGGAAATTCTATTCTTTCTTACCAGCATTTGCTGTTGGAGTAATTTTCTTTTTTGTAACATTTAATAATGAAGTATATCTAAATGCTTTGAAATTTTTTAACAGGCAAGATTTTAGTATTTCTACTCCAATATTTGGTAATGATATAGGATATTATGTATTTACTAGACCATTTTTATATGATATTTATTCATTCCTTTCAGGATTAACAATTTTATTGATTTTATATACAGTTCTTTATTATGGCATTATGATTTTTATGAAATTACAAAACCTAAAAGTTGATGATTATAAATTTCCAGCAATTTTAACTCATCTTCTAATTGAAGTAGCAATATTTATTGGAGTTAGAATATTTGGATTTAAATTAAAATCAGAAGCTATTCTATACAACAATGTGGTTGGTAATACAGGGGCTAATTATGTGGATGTTAATGTGTGGTTAAAATATTATCGTATTATGCCATATATACTAGTTGTAATTGTAATTTTAGCTGTAATTTTCTTATTTAGAAAGAAATTAAAATTGGCTATTACTGCAGTGGCAGCATATCCTGCATTATTTATTATTGTGGGATTGATTGCTTTAGGTGTTCAAGGATTAGTTGTTAATCCAAATGAAAAAGATTTAGAAAGTCTATATTTACAATACAACATTCAAATGACTAGACAAGCATATTCACTTGATTCTATTAAATCAA
>JAUUZV010000159.1 GCA_030592085.1 Clostridia bacterium
TTAATGTATTTATTTAAGTGTTAATGAGTATATAGTTAAGTGATGAGAGGGAATAAATGATTATTGAAAGACGATTAAATAAATATATTAGTGATACAGGATACTGTTCTAGGCGTGTAGCAGATCGATTAATTGAGCAAGGTCATGTTACTGTTAATGGGAAAAAAGCGATTATTGGTGCTAAAGTTACTGATAACGATTTAATATTAATAAAAAATAAAATATTAGGAACAAAAAAAGAACGTATATATATGGCGTTAAATAAACCAGAAGGAATTACTTGTACCACAGATTTACGAGATAAAGATAATATTATTGATTTTGTAAATTACCATGAACGAATTTTTCCTATTGGACGATTAGACAAGGAATCAAGTGGATTAATTTTTCTTACTAATGATGGTGATATTGTTAATCAAATACTTCGTGCAGGAAATAAACATGAAAAAGAATATATAGTTTCAGTTAATAAACCTATAACAGATGATTTTTTGAGGAAACTAGCTAGTGGTGTGAAAATTCTTAAAACTAAGACATTACCTTGCAAAGTAAATAAATTAAATAAATATAAATTTAGAATTATACTTACACAAGGTTTGAATAGACAGATTAGACGCATGTGTGAAACTCTAGGTTATGAGGTAGTAACATTAGAGAGAATCAGAATAATGAACATTGAATTAAAAGGTATGAATAAAGGAAAGTGGAGATTTTTAGACAATAGTGAAATGAAGCAACTTAAAGGTATGTTGAAAAACTCCTCAAAGACACAAGAAGCCTCACTTACAAAAAAAGATTATTATGACCGTAAAAATTATAAAAATAAGAAGAAAAGAAATAGAAAAAATTAATAAGTAGATATTTATTGACCAGATAAAATATGATATTATTAACTTACTACAAGGGGGATTTGTATGAATAATCAAGATGTTATTAATCGATTAATACCACTACCAAAGAATTGTAAAGTTTTAGAAGGTGTAACATACGATAAAAAGCGTATTAATATTGTTTGCAAAGCAGATAAAAGTGCAAAAATTAAGACAGCGTTATCTCTATTAGATTTATATACTTCACACAGCCATTTTGAAGCAGATTTTACCATATCATTATCAATTGTTAAAAAAAGCAAAACAATTAAACAATTAAAAAAAGCAAAATTTTTAAATCAAAGTTATATTATTGAGCCACAAATGGCAGGTAAAATATATTCTGGACTTAAAATAAAAGCATACAGTGATTTAGGAGTGCTCTATGGAGTTAGAACACTTATACAAGCCTTAGTAGTAAATGGCGATGAAGTTACTATACCTAAGATAAAAGTAGCAGATTGGCCTGATATGGAGTTTAGAGGACAGTGGGGTGGTACTTCCAATTGTGATATCCCATACTTAAGCCAGTATAAATTTAATGCCATTGATGGAAAAGTGTTAGTTAATGCTGATGAATCAGGTAATGCCACAGTAGTTCATAGTGATAGATTATATCAAGAAGCTGATGAATATGGAGTTGATATTGCAGCTACTATTCCACATTTAGAGTTAATTGCTAGAAAAGGATTTATAGGTAGTAATAATGAATTATTGGCTACTCCATCTGAAGAGAGAAAAAATCGTAGTGATTATTTCCCTTTCTTATGTATGAGTTCTCAAGCCACTAAAGATATGATTGTTGACTGGTTTAGACAAACAGCTAAACATCCAATGGTAAATAAAATATTAATATGGTTATCTGAAGAAGAGTCAAAATGTTATTGTGATAAATGTGTTGATCATGAACCATACTCACTTGAAGTACAATGTTTACTTGATGCATATGATGAAATTAAAAAAGAATACAAAGGTTTAGAACTTGGAATAATGTTGTCTCAAGGTAGTTTTAAAGTAACAAAGCAAATTGCTGATATGTTACCAAAAGAAGTATCGCTTACTTTTTATGATGGAGGGCGAACATATGATTCAGGAAGATATGAAATGGTTTTACCTTCACTTGCTAATTATGTTAAAAAAGGAGGATTATTAGGGATTTATCCTCAAATAACTCACTCATGGCGAACTGTATTTCCAATGATGTCTCCATATTTTATTAAATATAGATGTGATGAATTTGTTAATAAGAATTTACATCGTATAATTGGCTATTCTGTACCAGATAATAGATACCATGAATATAATCTATTAGCATTTTTAGAATGGTTATGGAATAACAAAGGTAGAAGTGAAAAAGAATTTACAATGGCATATGCGACTGTTAATAATCTTGATGGTGATTTGTTATATAAATATATTTTATCATTAAAAAATGCTTCTTGGGATTTAGCTCATTCAAAACTATTTGTTAGATTAATGTATAATTATCCACTTGTTTTGAGAAGCTCATTAGAATTTAATGACCATAGATTTGAAATGGCAGAAACATTACCAATAAAAAATATTAAAAAAGATATAATTCAAGCAAGAAAAGCAATTGAAATTGCAAAAGAAATGGTAAATGATCAATTAGAGTCACAAGCTAAATGTATTCTTGGTGGATTACTTGCTTACGAGGGAGTAATGGGATTTATAAGTGAGCTTGAGAAAAAATCAATTAATAGTGATAAATTAATTGAATACTATAAAGCTACAAAAAAAGCTTCAAATATGGTGTATAAAAACATATTAGCATGGAGTAAAGATATTTTATTAGAAAGAGAAAAACATCACGTTAGAGTAACAGATACATCGTCAGTATTATTTAGAGCACTAGATGGTATGAAACGATATCTTGATGATACTCAAGTTAAATGTAGTAAAAAACAACGTATTATACATGTGGGTGAGTGGGATGAAGGATCATTTTCAAGTAACCATGATGCATTACTCTCTTTTGATATAACAGATACTATTACAAGTAATAAAAGTGGAACATATCATGTTTGTTTTGATTATATAAATGGGCAATCAGGCACAGAAATATATCGTGTTTTTCTTAGAGAAGTACAACAAGCCGGCGGTGAGAAAACAATTTCACAACTAACTGGTAATATTAAACGACTTGCAATATGGGCTCCATGGGCTGAGTATCCCTTTAAGGTTAAAAAAGTTAACAAGGATTGCCAATATAAATTACTAATTGATGTAACTGGTATGGAAAAAGGTGAGAAAACTTGTCGTGGAATGGTTGGGTTACGAAAGATATAATTTATAAAAAATAATTACATTGCTATTCATCAGGGTATATAAAATAAAAAGGAGAAACTGATGAAAATTGCTTTTTATGATACAAAACCATATGATAAAAAATCTTTTGAAGAACAAAACAAATTATACAATTATAATTTTAAATATTTTGAATATAAATTAAATGAAGAAACAGCTCATTTGGCTAAAGGTTATGAAGTTGTTTGTGCTTTTGTTAATGATACAATTACAAAAGAGGTTATAGACATCTTATATGATAATGGTGTTAAACTTCTAGCGTTACGATGTGCTGGATATAATAATGTAGATTTTAAAGCAGCGTTTTTGAAAATCCATGTTGTGAGAGTACCTAGTTATTCACCATATGCTGTAGCTGAACATGCCATGGCTTTATTATTAACTCTTAATAGAAAAATTCATAAAGCATATAATAGAACCCGTGAATCAAATTTTTCAATTAATGGGTTACTAGGTGTTACTTTACATGGGAAAACCATTGGTGTCATTGGGACTGGTAGGATTGGTAGAATTTTTGTAAATATATGTAAAGGTATTGGTATGAAAGTTATTGCATATGATCCGTATCCTGCTAAAGATAGTAAAATTGATTATGTATCTTTACAAGAATTATATAATCAATCAGATATAATATCTCTTCATTGTCCATTGACAAAGGAAACAAAACATATTATTTCTAAAAGCAGTATTGATCAAATGAAAAAAAATGTTATTTTAATAAACACTTCAAGAGGTGCTCTTATAAACACAGAAGACTTAATTGAAGGTTTGAAAAGTAGAAAAATTGCTCAAGCAGCTTTAGATGTTTATGAAGAAGAAGGGGAATACTTCTTTGAAGATTTATCAGATGATATTATTCATGATGATAACTTAGCAAGATTACAGTCAATGCCAAATGTATTAATTACTTCCCATCAAGCTTTTTTCACTAAAGAAGCATTAGAAGCTATTGCAATAACCACTTTAGAAAATATTAAAGCATTTATTGAAGATATACCACTAGATAATGAAATATGTTATGATTGCCAACGAAATAGAGAAAATTGTTCACGAACTATTAATAATCGTTGTTTTTAAGCTATTGTTTATTAGAAATATTTTCAATATAATATATTTATGAGTAAAATTAAAATTATATCGCTAGAAGAAGGACAAACAGATTACATTAAACAATGTGCTATTGTTATGCATGAAGCTTTTAAAGACAATTGGCCTGATTATTGTAAAACTATAAAAATAGCTAAAAATGAAGTTATAAAACTTATTAAGAAAAACGAAGTTGTATTTATAGCTTTAATTAAGCATGAGGTAGTAGGGATTATAGGGGCAATAAAACAATATGATGGCCTTGTTTATGAATTACATCCTATTGCAGTTAAACCAAACTATCAAAAAAAAGGGATAGGAAAACAATTAATTGATTATCTAGAACAAGTAGTTGCAAAGTTAGGTGGCCTAACATTATACTTAGGAAGCGATGATGTAAATGTAATGACATCATTAGCAAATAGTAATTTATATAATAATTTATGGGAGCAAATAAAAAATATAGAAAATTTTAAAGAGCACCCGTATGAATTTTATCAAAAATGTGGTTTTTCAATTATAGGTGTCATGCCAGATGCTAATGGTGTGGGGAAACCTGATATATATTTAGGAAAGAAAGTGAAAGGAAACAAGTAATGGAAGGTGAAGTAAGAATATACGGACAGATAACTAACAGTGAGGGCGAATTAATTCAAGGAGCAGAAGTAACAGTGAAAAGTAATAATTTTCAAGCTGTTGCCAAAGGGAAAAGCAATGATTTAGGACAATATGAATTATTTATTCAAGTTGGCCAATATGTTGGATTGCATGTTAAAGCTCCTGAAAATGGAGAGAAATATTTACCTTATTGGCAATGGAATTTTTCTCCAATGGAAGATATGGAAATTAATGTAACTCTTGGTGAAGTTGAAGTATTTGCCATAAGTGCATTTATTCCTCAAGGAACATACCCTCAATATATGATTTATTTTAGGCCAGTTTGTTTATCAAAAATGAGGTTATATAATGCTGGAACTAAAATTGGAAAAGGAGAAATATTACCTCTTTCACCTGATTTAACCATTGACGATATTAAAGTAACAATAAATGATCAAGAAGCAAAAATATTCACATTATCTAAAGTTAAAGAATATGGTGGAGAATTTTTATTAGATGGATATTTTATAACTACACAACGACCACTAAAAATGAGTTTTGATGAGTATACAAAAATCACTATTAAAGTAACAGATAAAGTAAGCGGTGATACTGGTGAAGGATTGCTTTACTGGTAAAATCTTTTTATATTTATAAAATTAAATTATAGTTAAATGACAAATTAAGTTCTATCAATTATTATATTGATAGGGCTTATTAAATTTATAGGGAATTAGTGTAATACAAAGCAATAAGTAGATATGTGGTGTGAGATGAATAAAATGAGTAAATTAGAAAATTTAATAAAAGATTCAAAAGGATTAATAAAAACTAGCGATGTGGTAAAAAATCATATTCCTAAGAAATATATTTATGACTTGGTTGAAAAAAATATTCTATTCAAAGAAGCACATGGAATTTATGCTGTTAGAGATTCTACTAAGGATGAATTATATTATATTCAATGTAGAAGTGAAAAATTAGTTTTTTCTCATGAAACTGCTTTATTCATACATGAACTTATTGATCGTGATCCGTTGATTTATACTTTAACTGTTCCAAGAGGATACTCAACTAATCGTTTAAGAGAAA
>JAUUZV010000170.1 GCA_030592085.1 Clostridia bacterium
AAATGCAACTGTTCCTACTAATAATAATGAAATGATAATTGTTGCGATTAATAATGTTTTGTTTTTCATGTTTTTCTTTCTCCTTTTTTAATATATTTTAAGTATAGTCTTCACATCTGAATATTTGATGGATTATACTTGTTGAATATGTTAATTAATATTCATTATGTCTCCATATGTGTACACTCAATAAAACAACTAAATTTTCCTTAAAGAATAAATAAATGAGGGACATTCAAAAAAAGACACTTTCTCTTTGAAAAAGTGCCATAATATATTTTTTAATATTTGATTTATTAGCTTTCTGGTAATGATCTATTCCCTTTAATAGGCATCTTTCCTTTGAAATCCATTGGTGGTCTACCACCAAATCTACCTATTTGCTCTTGTAGAATAGACATAGCTTCACGTAAATCAGCGGCTTCTTCTTCTGTTAAAGTATCAAGTGTTTCACGATTTATTCCTAATTGATGCTCATTTAGTAATAGTACCTGCTCACTTGTTAATAATCCATCTTCTACTAATTGATCAATAACTGTACTAAAACGTTCGCTAGCCATAACTTCTTTATTGAATGGCAATCGTCTATTTTCCATAACAAATTCTTCATCTTCGTGAATTGTTGCTAGAACTTTATTAAATGTATCTACTTCCGCTTGTGTAAGTGAACCATCTTCTACTTTTTTTGCTAGTATATTTGCAAAAGGATTTATAAAATTACCTTCTTCATCAAATGAAGCGAGTGCAACTGTACCTGCTAATACAATAACTACAACTAATATTATAATAAATACTTTTTTGTTTTTCATAAAATTTCCTCCAATATATAAATTATATTCTCCATATGTGGAGAACTTATGGATTTTTTGTATTATTCTGCTAAATTTAGTGTTGTTGTAAAGGTTGACCCTTGTCCTTTAACACTACTTGCAAAGATTTCTCCATCATGCGCTACTATAACAGCCTTCGTAATAGCTAGTCCAATTCCAGCTCCTCCCGTTTGTCTGCTTCTAGAAATATCTGATCTGTAAAAGCGTTCAAATACAAAAGGTAAATCTTTTTCATCAATACCAATCCCTGTATCTGTAACAGTAACTATAGCTTGATTCATCACTTTTTCTAGTGAAATTGTGATTGAACCTTTCTCTGTATACTTTAAGGCATTAGAAATAATGTTTACAAAACTTTGTAATAATTTATCTTCATCACCTAAAATATATATGTCATCTTCAATATCTTTTATACTCTGTAAACCTTTTTCTGTAATTGAAGGCTCAAAGGTAACAAAAATATCATGTAACATTGTTGACAAGTTAACTCTATCAATTTGCATATGTTCTGCATTTGTTTCTAGAATTGTTAGTTTTGATAGTCCATTAACTAGACGAGCTAATCTATTTGTCTGATCAAGTAGTACCTTTATTCGCTCTTGATCTGGCTTATAAATACCATCTAATATAGCTTCTAAATTTGCTGATAAAGCTGTAATTGGTGTTTTTAATTCATGAACAATATCACTTGATAATCTCTTTCGCAAATTTTCTTCATTTTCTTTACTTGCAGCTAATAAATTAATTTCATTAGATAACTCATGGAGTTCTTTCGCTTTTGTAGTAGTTTCTTTAATATTCTTATATTGTCCTTTTTTTATGTAATTAATATTTTCTTTAATAGTAAGTATAGGTTGATTAAATCTTTTAGCCATTAATAAAGATAGAATAATAGCAAAACCAAGCGCAAGAATAAATACACCAAGATACATAAGATTGGTTCGGTTTAAATACTCATCATTTTGCTTAATTAAACGGATATCATTCACTCTATATATTTTTAAGGTATATTCATCATTATCAATTAAAAATGTATATATATATAATGTTATTTCATCTTCTTCAAAAATTTTCACATAATGTGATTCTTCAGGACCAAATACTGCTGTCTCTGGACCAGAACTAAATACATGAGTATCATCTTTATAAAGAGTCAATTCAACATTCCCTTCATTAGCAACAGTGTTTAAATAACTTTTATAAAACCCTACAGGTGCTTGATTAATTATTAATCCTTGAACATTATCTATAATTGCATCATTGCTTTTTTTATCAAGAGTTGTTAAAAAGTCTGTGAAAAAAATTGTGGTAATATAATTTGACAGCAAAATTATAATGATTAAAACAAATATAATTCCACCAATAAAGTACCTAGCAAATAAAGCATTTAGTTTTGTCATATTACTCCTTAAATTTATATCCAACACCAAAAACAGTTCTTATATGTTTTGGGCTACCAGGATCTGATTCTATTTTTTGTCGTAAGTTTTTAATATGTGAATCTATAGTTCTATTAAGACCATCGTACTCATAACCAAGAGCAAATGTTATTAATTGTTCTCTAGAAAATGTACGACCTGGGTTTTTCGAAAGTGCTACTAATATTTTAAACTCAATAGGAGTAAGAAAAACTTCTTTACCATCTTTTTTCACAACATATGATTGTTCATCTATTTCAATTTTTCCAAACTCAATAGTATCTTGTGGTTTTTTAGTTACCATAGTTCTTCTAAGAATTGCTTTAACTCTCATTACTAATTCTTTAGGAGAGAATGGTTTAACTACATAATCATCTGCACCTAGTGCTAACCCATTTATCCTATCATCCTCCTGTACTTTTGCTGTCAACATAATAATTGGAGTATCATTACTTTGTCTAATTGACTCACAAACTTTTTCCCCTGATATATCAGGAAGATTTAAATCTAAAATCAATAAATCAGGATGCTCATCATGATATTTCATGACAGCTTCTACTCCATTTTCAGCTTCAATAGTTAAATATCCTTCACTTTGTAAGTATTTAACAATTACCTGTCTAATTTCTTTTTCATCATCAACTACTAGAATCTTGGTCATTTTCAACTATCCTTTCAATAACAGCTAGTTCTTTTTTAATCTCTTTTTCAAAATTGGCTAATTTAGCCGTTGAATCTTTTTCGTTGCTGCTAACAGTATATATATATGTTTTTAACTTTGGTTCTGTGCCCGATGGTCTAATAGCATACCAGGAACCATCTTCAAATCTAAATTTCAATACATTTGAAAAAGGAATACCTGTATCATCATTAAGATAATCAATTTTTTCAATTAATGCTATTCCACCTATTGTTTTTGGATATTTTTCACGATAATATTTCATAACGCCTTCTTTAATAATTGCGCCTTTAACACCTCTATAAAAAATTGCGAATTGTGTCTCTTTGTAGTATCCATATTGTTCATATAATTCATATAGTACATTGTATAATGTTTTTCCTTTTGCCCTGTAATATCCACACATTTCCGCTATTAGCATAGCTGTGCTCACAGCATCCTTATCTCGTGCAAATGTTTCTGGACAATAACCAATACTTTCTTCATAACCAAAAACAAAATTATAATCACCTGTTTTTTCAAATTCATTTGCCATTCCGCAAATATGTTTAAACCCTGTTAATGTTTCAATGGTTGCAACACCATTATCTTTTGCAATAGGAACTCCCATGTCTCCTGTAACTATTGATTTAACTAAAGCATCGTTTGGCTTATTTAAACCCTTTAATTTACGTTGTGACATAATATAATTAATTAGTAAAACTCCTGTTTGGTTACCATTAAGGGCTAAATACTGATTATTGTCATCTTTAATCATAATTGCCATTCTATCAGCATCAGGATCACTGGCTAAGACTAAATCTGCATCTGTTTTTTTTGCATATTTAAGCGCATATTCAAAATTCTTTGTATCTTCTGGATTTGGGTATGGAGTGGTTGGAAAATTACCATCTGGCATCATTTGTTCTTTTACTAAAGTAATATCATTAAATCCTCTTGTTCTTAAGATATCTGGAATAAATTTAATTCCTGTTCCATTAAAAGGAGTATAGACAATTTTAATATCTTTTTTCACATTTTCATCATTGAGTGTTAATGATAATACATTTTTAGTATAAGCATCATCTACTTTCTTACCAATGACTTTGATTAAGCCTTGTTTAACTCCTTTATCAAATGAAATAATCTGGCTATTATCAAAAATATCAATTTCTTTTACTTTATCTTGAATTCTAAATGCGATATCATCAAGAATTTGTGACCCTTGATCCCAGTATGCTTTATATCCATTATATTCTTTAGGATTGTGGCTAGCTGTAACATTTATTCCTGAAACAGTTTTTAAATATCTAATTGCAAAAGATAATTCAGGTGTTGGTCGCAAATCATCAAAAATATAAGTCTTGATTCCATGACCTGCAAATATTTCTGCACAATGTTTGGCAAAATTATTAGAATTTATACGACAATCATAGGCAATAACAACACCTTCTTGTTGTCTTTTTTCTTCAACAATTACTTGAGCTAATGCTCTTGTTGCTTGTCTTATAATATAGATGTTCATACGATTGGTTCCTGCAGCCATAACGCCTCTTAAACCGCCTGTTCCAAACTCTAATGTTTGATAAAAACGATCTTCAATCTCTTTTTTATCACCTTTTATACTCATGAGTTCTTTTACTGTTTCGCTATCTGCATTTTTTATCCATTTTTCATATTGCGCCAAGTAATTCATCACTATCTCCTTTAATATACTCTTATAATACCCACTATTCCTTAATAAAACCTTAAGTCACTACCAAAAGGTAGTGTAATATTCTTTGTTAATTATATCATATTTTTCTTGTTGAATTTATTTAGACAGTTTCTATGCTTTTTATAATGTGACGAACATCATCTAAGTATTGCATATATAAATGACCTTCTCTATCAATTTGTAATAAATTAACTTTTTCTTTCATTATAGGTGTAAGAACTTGTTGTTTTAAATCAAAACTGAATAACCTGTTTCCTGTTACTATGTAATATAAACCGTCTTTACCTTTTTTAATAAATGAGATTTCCCATTTATAATCTTTTTCAGGATTATGTATACAAACAAATTGTTCAAATATTTTTTTACCAGTTGTTAAATCGATTACAAATAAAGTAGTATCTGCACAACCAAATAGTAGATTTTCATCAATTAAAATCCCGCCTATATTTTTTCTTCCCTTAACAGGTTCAATAGAAAAAATCATATCTTTATTTTCAATATCATAAGCAAATAATCTACCACTCTCATGGATTGTATAACTACCTAACCCACCACAAACTGTTGTTCCACCATATAAAATTCCATCGTTTGCTTTTAGTGAAACTATACTTTGATTATCAATAAAGTTTTGTAATACAGTATACTTTTTAT
>JAUUZV010000158.1 GCA_030592085.1 Clostridia bacterium
CATTTATTATTGCTCATCGTCTATCTACCATTAGACAAGCTGACCGAATACTTGTCCTTGACAAAGGTAATGTAATTGAAGAAGGAACACATAATGAACTAATTGCCCTTGAAGGTCATTACTTTAAGTTATATACCAGTCAATTCTTAGAAGAACAAGAATTAGAAATGCTGAATTAAGTAAGTCAAATAAAAAAGCGATGAATATTCATCGCTTTTTCTTTTTAATAATTTTACTATTATCCAAGTTCCTTAACAATATCTACCATTCGCTCAGAAATAATAATATTCTGTGGACATTTTTCTTCACAAATTCTACAGCCAACACAAACATCTGCTGTAAATCTATCTTTATCTTTTTTTGCCCATTCTTGATATTGGTTTTTGTATTTGTCACTTTTTCCAAACATTGAATAGTTATTATATGTTGCGAACATTAAAGGAATTCTCACACCATGGGGACATGGCATACAATATTGACAAGAAGTACAAGGAACTAATATTTTATCTTTGAAAATTTTAGTTACTTGTTCCATCATAACTTTTTCTTCTTCTGTCATAGAATTAGCCGTTGCTTTATCAAATGTATTAAGATTTTCAACTACCTGCTCCATTGTACTCATACCACTTAATATGAGTTTTACTTTTTCATGGTTATAGACCCATCTAAATCCCCATTCAGCAGGACTTCTTTTAGTCGTAGCATTGTTAAATAATGCAGTAATTTCCTCTGGCAAGTCATTCACCAGTGCTCCACCTCGTAGTGGCTCCATTACAATAACATTAATCCCTTTATCAGTAGCATAGTCAAGCATATCCTTTGCTTCACTATCAAAGTAGTTAAATTGAATTTGACACACATCCCAATCATAACTATCTATAATTTCTGTGAACACTTCATAATTATCATGAAAAGAAAATCCAACTTGTTTGATTTTCCCTTGTTCTTTTAAACCATCTAGAAAGTCAAGAACTCCTAATTTATGCACTTTACTCCATGATTTTTTATTCATGGCATGTAATAAGTAAATATCAAAATATTTTACATCTAGTTTTTTTAATTGTTCTTCAAAAATTTTCGAAAAATCTTCGTAGCATTTAATGTTCCCACAAGGTAGTTTTGTTGTTAAATACACTTTTTCCCGATATCCATCTTTTAATACTTTCCCAATAAATATTTCACTTCTACCACCATGATAAGGATAAGCTGTATCAATATAATTAACACCATTATCAATGGCATATCGAATCATTTTAAAGGCCTCTTTTTCGTCAATACTACTATTATCTTTAGGATCTAATAATGGTAATCTCATAGCGCCAAAACCTAAAGTCGATACTTCAATATTTGTGTTTTTTAGTTTCCTTTTATTCATAGGTATCACACTTTCTTTTACTTTGCATATATAGTTTATCATATAATTTATAGTAATTTTGAAATCTTATATTAATTTCATAACTTGACGCGTACTTTACACATGCTTTTTCTGTATAAATATTAGAAAAATTAATAATAGCATCATAAAAGTTTTTCACATTATACTCTTCTACAACCACGCCGCACTCATTTGAAACTACTTCTGGAATTGCTGTCTTATTTGAAACAATAACAGGAGTACCACAGGCAAGCGCTTCTATAGTTACCATTCCAAATGTTTCTGCATAACTTGGATTTAGAAATATGTCTGCAGTAGTATATATTTTAGCTAATTCAATCTGATTACTTGTTTTTTTAATTCCAATAATATTTTTAGGAAGAGTTTTGATTATGTTTTTATGTAATCCTACAAGAACAATAATATATGAATCATCTAGTGATTTTGAAAGTTGTTTAAAAATGTCAAGCCCTTTCCATTTACTCCAAGGATAGGCCACACCAAGAATTACTTTTTTATTTTGTAAATGATATTTTAAGATGAAATCGCTTTTTGTTGGTTTGAAAATATTTAAATCAATTCCATTGTTAATAACTTTAATAGGATATTCACTTAAATATGATTGTTGTGTAATATCAGCTAGCCACTTAGAGGGTGTAACCACTACTACATTTTTTAGCCCTGTAAACCATTTTTTCTTTAGATTATACAATTTTTTTGTTCTATCAATCAAGGTACCAGGATATTCTTTGTATTGTGGGCAATTATAACATCCTGTTTTCCATTTATCACAATTAACAACTGAAAAGAACAGGCATTTTCCTGTTATTGCATAACAGTCATGAAGTGTCCATACAATTGGAATACTAGTTTTTTTAAAATAATTAAATAACATCTCAATATTAATAAAACTGTTATGCAAATTATGTATATGTATAATATCAGGTTTTATTTTACTTACTTTTTTTAAAAATATTTTTGTACCAAGTCGCGAAAAACATCCATTCATACCAGAGTAGTATGACATTTGCCAGTGATAATTCCTTTCGAACATATTACTAATTAATATACTATTATCAACTTTCCTTTTTTTGTTAGAACGTGAATTTTCGTATGCTACAAAGGAAGTATATCCATTTTTTTTTGCTAACGAATGAATATTAAGCATAATTTTCCCAGTGCTTCCAAAATTACATGTATTTATTTGTAGTATGGTTTTTTTGTCATTCATTATAAGTCAAAAATGCTAACTTGCTTTCTCTTAGAATCTCTATCTGTTAGTAGACGAGCTGTTGCTGGGATATTACTAGCTCTGTATTTATCTCCGTCCTTTAATTTTGCACTCTTTAATAATAATATTTCTTTAATTTTTTCATTGCTTTTTATTTTAATCATAGTGATTCCCTGTGATGCTCTAGATGCTTTTTCTGTTATATCACTAGTGTTAAATATTAGCGCTCGTTGTTTATCAGTAATTCCCACAAGTTCATAATCCTGGCTATTGTTAATAAAGTCAATATATTTTAATGTGGCACCTGGATAATAAGCTTTAGCTAAAAGTTTTCTGTTTTGTTTTGTCTCATAACTTTTTAGTGGTATTTTTGCACATTTTCCATTGTCAAAACAAAAAACCATATATCCTTTGAAATCATCTGTCACAACCATTTTTACAATAATTTCTCCATCTTGCATCTCTAATAAGTTTGGTAAGTATTCTCCAAAGTCTCCAGCTTTGCAATCAGGAATCTGATACATCTTCATTTTATAAGCATTAGACTGATTTGAGAAGAAAATAATTTCAGCTTTATTATGGCTCTCTATATTTTGAACAAATTGATCACTATTCTTGATTTTCTGTTCAGGGTCAGTTCTAAGAGCTGTTAATGGAATCTTCTTAAAGTAATTTTCTTTAGTAAAGAATACTTTTAGATTATACTCTTCAATATCACTTCCTTGTGTAAAATCAGTTATCTGCTCTTTATCTATAATCTTTGTTTTTCTATCTGTTCCATACTTTTTAGCAATTTCTTGAAGTTGTGTAATAATAATTCGCTTAATTCGTCGTTTGTCTAATAATGTCCTATTAATATCTTCAATTTTTACTTGTAATCCAGTCATTTCATCTAGTCTTTTTAGAATATATTCCTTATTTAAATTACGTAGTTTAATTTCTGCAACAAATTCTGCTTGTATTTCATCAATTCTAAATGCTTCCATTAAATTAGGAATTACATCAATTTCTTTATCTGTGTTTCTAATAATTTTAATAGCATCATCAATATCTAATAGTATTCTATCTAATCCTAATAATAAATGTAATTTTTCTTTGTTTTTTTGTAAATCAAATTGTAATTGTGAAGTTATACAATTAATTCTAAACTCAACCCATTGATTTATAATCTGACGCAAGCCTAGCACCATTGGTTGGTTTTTTATGAGTAAATTAAAATTGCAACCAAATGAATCTTGTAGCGAAGTTTTAGCATATAACTTATTCATCAACTTTTCAATATCAGTACTTTTTCTAATATCTAAAGTAATTTTTAATCCATTAAGATCTGTCTCATCTCTAACATCAGTTACTTCTTTTACTTTATTAGTTTTTACCAAGTCAATAATTGCATCTATAATGGCTTCTGAAGAAGTTGTGTATGGAATTTCTGTTATTTCTATGTGTCGTTTCTTCTTATCAACCCGATAAACACCACGAAGTTTTATAATTCCTCTACCTGTTTCATAGATATTTCTCATATCTTCTTCGCTATATAGTAGTTGCCCTCTTGTCGAAAAATCAGGAGCTTTTATATATTGTAATAAATCAACATTCTTGTCTTTAATATATTCAATAGTTCCTTCGCAAACCTCACGCAAGTTAAAACTAGCTAAGTTGCTAGCCATTCCAACAGCAATCCCCTGACTTGCATTAACTAAAACATTTGGATAAGCACTAGGTAGTAAAACCGGTTCTTGTACACTACCATCATAATTGTCTTCAAAGGGAACTGTTTTCTTCTCAATATCTTTAAACATTTCCTTACAAATAGGTAATAATTTAACTTCTGTATAACGAGATGCTGCATATCTCATCTCTCTAGAATAAACTTTACCAAAATTTCCTTTTGAATCAATAAAAGGTAGTAATAGCGATTCATTACCTTTTGTTAATCTAACTAATGTTTCATAAATTGCCTGGTCGCCATGGGGATTTAATTTCATGGTCTGTCCAACAACATTAGCAGATTTAGTACGACTTCCAGTAAGTAGGCCCATTTTATACATTGTATATAACAATTTTCGATGAGAAGGTTTTAGCCCATCAATGCTTGGTATAGCACGAGACACAATCACACTCATGGCATAGGGCATGTAGTTTTTTTCTAAAGTATCAGTAATTTTTTCTCTAATGGTTAAGTTTTCTTTCATAATTAACTAACATCCAGCATATCTATATATAAATGTCCATTTTGCTGGATATGGTCCTTTCTTCCTTGTAGGTTATCTCCCAATAGCAAGTCAAACGTTTGCTCTGTTTTAATATCATTGTCTGGTAGAACTTGAATCAACCGTCTTGTTTCAGGATTCATGGTAGTTTGCCACATCATTTCTGGTTCATTCTCCCCTAATCCTTTAGATCGTTGAATAATAATTTTTTTATTTAACTTTTCAAACTCATCAAGAATAACTTTTTTCTCACTTTCATCATAGGCAAATTTTGTTTGCCCACTGCAAGTGATTTCAAACAGTGGAGATTCAGCAATATATATTTTCCCTTCATTTATTAAAGTGGGAACTAATCGATATAACATGGTTAAAATCAATGTTCTAATTTGGTAACCATCTACATCTGCATCTGTACAAATTATTACTTTATCCCAATTTAATTTTTTTAAATCAAAGGTATTTTGGCTTCTTTTCATATGTTTGCTTTGGATTTCTACTCCACAACCTAATACTTTTAGTAAATCAAGGATAATATCATTTTTAAATATTCTATTATAATCCGCTTTTAAGCAGTTAAGTATTTTTCCCCTAACTGGCATAATAGCTTGAAAATCTGCATCCCGTCCCATTTTACATGATCCAAGAGCAGAGTCTCCTTCTACTATATACACTTCACGTTTATCTAAATCTTTAGTTCTACAGTCAACAAATTTTTTCACTCGGTTGTTCATATCAATGCTTTTCCCAAGTTTCTTCTTAACATTAATTCGTGTTTTTTCAGCAGTCTCTGAACTTCGCTTGTTAATTAATATCTGTTCACATATGTGTAGTGCTTCTTTTTTATTTTCAATAAAGTAAATTTCTAATTCATGTTTTAAAAAGTTAGTCATTGCTATTTGTATAAACTTATTAGTAATTGATTTTTTTGTTTGATTAGCATAACTAGTGTCTGTTGAAAAGGAATTACTAATTAACATTAGTGAATCAAAAACATCGCTATATGAAATTTTACTTTCATTTTTAGTGTATTTTCCTTCATTTTGTAGAAATTGATCAATAGCAAATACAAAGGCTGCTTTTACAGCTTTATCAGGTGAACCACCATGTTCTAAGAAACTTGAATTATGGTAATATTCTAATAAATTAATTTCATTACAAAAAC
>JAUUZV010000182.1 GCA_030592085.1 Clostridia bacterium
AAAAGAAATTGGTAGCCAAGTTAAAAAGTATAAAATTGGTGATGAAGTATTTGCATTTACAGGTTTTGGATTTGGTGCTTATGCAGAATACATTTGTTTACCAGAAGTGGGGAATCATAAAAAAGGTATTGTTTCATTCAAACCTGAAAATATGTCATTTGAAGAAGCTGCTACAGTTCCTGGAGGGTGTTTAACATCACTTTCACATATTAATAAAGCTAATCTTAAAAAAGGTGATAAAGTCCTAATTAATGGGGCCTCTGGGAGTGTTGGCACATTTGCTATTCAGATACTAAAAGATTTAGGTGCTAATGTAACTACTGTATGTAGTGAAAATAACTTTGAACTTGTAAAATCCTTAGGTGCTGATTGTACTTTAGACTATAACAAGATTAACTTTACTAAAGTGAATGAAAAATATGATTTTGTATTTGATGTAGTTAATAATAGTAGTAAAAAAGCTTGTAGAAATATTTTAAAAGATAATGGATTATATGAAAGTGTAACTGCATCAACGACGATTCATGACGATGTTCTTAATCATATAAAAACTTTAATTGAAAAAAATATTATAAAAACTGTAATAGATCGAAGATATTCAATTAACAAAATAGCAGATGCACATGAATATGTTGAAAAAGGCCATAAAAAAGGCAATGTAGTTATAAAAATAAATTTTAAAAAAGGAGATATTAATGAATACTAATAGAAAGATATCAATAAAAGTAGGCATATTATTTATACTAGCAACTGTGGCGGGGATTATCAGCATTAGCCTTACAGAACCAATCATGTCAGTTCCTAATTATCTTATTAATATGAGCGAAAATGGAATACAATTAAAAATTGGGTTAATATTTGAACTTATAATGGGACTGGCAGTTGCTAGTATTGCAATTATTATTTATCCAGTGTTAAAAAAACAAAATTCAAGTTTAGCAATTGGTTATGTAGCATCAAGAGTTGTTGAAGCAGTATTCTATTTAATAGATATCACATTAATACTTTCATTATTTTCATTGGGAAATGAATATGTAAGTTCAGGTGCACCAACAATTTCATATTTTCATACAATGGCTGAACTGATACTAAAAGCCAGAGATTGGAGTGGACATGTACTTTTAGATATTGGTGTGTTTGGTATCGGGGCTTTGATTTTATATTATGTTATGTTTAAATCAAATCTAATCCCTAAATGGATATCCGGTTGGGGAATAATAAGTATTCTAATGTATATACTCGCAGCATTTTTAGTACTATTTGGTATTAAACCATTATCACCAGTATTGATTATCTTAAGTATTCCACTAGCTTTAAATGAATTAGTTATGGCAATATGGTTAATTGCTAAAGGATTTAATAAGAAGATTTTAAACTTATAGTAATTCTTAATTAATCTAACAATAAACAAAAACCACTAAGTTAAGCAGTTTATATAACTGTAAGCATAGTGGTTTTTTTACATTTATAAAGTTCTCTTGCTCTTCTTCAAATCTATGAAATAATTTGACATGTACATTCAAATCGTGTTATTATAAATTGTAAGTGACCAGGTGGTCACTTTAGGAGGCGAGTATGATATTTGAAAATATTAAAGAAGAGAAACGAAATCGAATTATAAAAGCTGCTTTAAATGAATTTGCATTATATGGATTTGAAAACGCTTCTACAAATAGAATTGTAAACACTTTGAATATTTCAAAGGGGAGTCTTTTTAAATACTTTTCAACTAAGTTAGGATTATATACTTATCTTGTTGATATTGTTCTTAAAAGGTTGCAAGAAGCTTTAAAACAATATGAAGTAAAAGGAGACAATTGGAAAGAAGACTTATTAAATCATGTTTCCCTTGAGATTGATTTTTGGATTAGCGAACCAACTATGTATCGCTTCTTTTATAAGATAGCAGGTGAATTAGAACAACCACAATTAGAATTTATTAAAAACAAAATGTATAAAACTTCAAATTTATATCTAAAGAAAATATTTAATTCACAAAACTTATCTAAAGAAAGCGGTGAATTACTAATGAAACATATTTCCTTTATTAAAAAGGGATATAATGAAGAATTTTTAAAATTAATGGAAAATTACAAAGTGAGTACAATTGAAAAAAATAAATATATTTCAGGGTTTAAAAAACATCTAGATTTAGTTAGGGGTTAATATGAAAAAAATAATGAAACAGATAAATGGATATGATATTGAATATGTTGAATATGGAAAAGAAAATGATGTAACAATTGTTTTTGCACATGGTTTGGGTGGAAGTGTAGAACAATGGAATGAACAAATGAATTATTTTTCAAAAGAATATCATGTTGTTACATTTTCACTTTATGGTCATGGGGGATCATCAAAACCTAAAGAATACTATCGTTATACTATTGAAGAATATAGAAAAACAATTACTTGCTTGTTTGAGAAATTAGAAATTTCAAGTTGTATTTGGGTTGGAAATTCAATGGGTGGAGTTTTAGGTTACGAGATGCTAAAAATAACACCTGAAAAAATTGAGATGATAATTACAAATGGAACAACACCGCAATTAATTATGCCAAAAGTAACAGCAAAGCTTGTATGTTTTTTTGATAAACTATTAATAAGAATAATGAAATTTGATGGATATATAAAATTTGCATCAAAGAATTCTTCAAAAAAACAATCTACTCAAGAAATACTTTATAATATTTTTAAAGAAGCATCTCCACAAGCTATTATAGCTTCTCATCTGATGTTAGCTAATTATAGTTATATTGAAACCATAAATAAGACTGATGTACCAATAGTACTTATAAAGGCAACTTATGATAGCGAGATTAATAAATATATTATGAAAATTGATTCTATATTGAAGCAAAATGAAAATGTAAAGTTTGTTGAGTTTGAAAATGTTGGACATATTGCAAATTTAGAAGAGCCAATGAAATATAATTATTTAGTTGATGAAATTATCAGAAAATACAGTTAATATAAACGGAACAGTATTTTCTTACTATTATTCCGCTATCGGTATAATACATAGCAAATGATATTGTGACATTAACGATAAATGGATAAAAAGTTGACATATAAACGAAAAACCGATAATATTATATCTAGGTGGCTATATGAATTTTACGAGATACTTAAAATTAAAAAATATAACATTAAGGGAGCTAGCGATTGCTTGTGATATTCCATATGCAACTTTATATAACAATGTAGAAAAACCAGAAAGTATTAAAGCTGGAAATCTGAAAAAAATTAGTTTATATCTAGAAATCACTATGGAAGAATTATTCCTAATAATGTTAGATAAAGGTGAATCCTTATTAAAGGTGTTACTAGAACAAAAGGAAAGCAAACTTACAGGTAGTATTTATCATTTTACACAAGTTGGTTTTGCTTATAATACAAATCGAATTGAAGGTAGTAAATTGACAGAAGATGAAACACGCTATATTTTTGAAACTAATACACTAATTAGCGGAAAAGGTACTAATAACGTTGATGATGTGGTCGAAACAGCTAATCACTTCTATCTTTTTGACGTGATGTTAGGAGAAGCTAGAGAGCTTATAACAGAAAAAACAATTAAGAAATATCATAAAATTTTAAAAAACGGGACTTCAGATGCTAGAAAAGAATGGTTCAATGTTGGAGATTATAAAAAACTTCCTAATGAAGTGGGTGGTAAAGAGACTACAAATCCTAAAAATGTAACGATCGAAATTAGAAAACTATTAGGGTGGTATAATGGCTTATCAGAGATTACTATAGAAGAGATTATTGATTTTCATTATAGATTTGAACTTATTCATCCATTCCAAGATGGCAATGGTAGAGTAGGAAGACTTATTATGTTTAAAGAATGTTTAAAAAACAATATAATGCCGTTTATTATTGAAGATAATTATAAAGCTTATTACTATAGAGGATTATCAAAATTTAGAGAAGAAAAGAACTGGTTGATAGACACTTGCCTTTCAATGCAAGACAAATATAAAGGTGTAGTTAATCGGTTATTACCAGAAAATAAATTGTAAAATAAATTAATTGTGGCATTATATATATATTAGTAAGAAGGAATGTGTAAATGAAAGACATAAAATTAACAGAATATAGTCATGGTGCAGGATGTGGTTGTAAAATATCACCAGAGGTTTTAGATGTAATTTTAAAAACAACAGAAGATGCATCGAGGATTTATCCTAACTTATTAGTCGGTAATAGTAGTCGTGATGACGCTGCTGTATATGATTTAGGGAATGGTACATCAGTACTGAGCACCACAGATTTTTTCATGCCTATTGTAGATGATCCATATACTTTTGGTAAAATCGCTGCTACTAATGCAATAAGTGATATATATGCCATGGGTGGTAAACCTCTTATGGCTATTGCCATATTAGGATGGCCTGTAGATGTACTATCACCAGAAATTGCAAGGGAAGTTATAAAAGGTGGACGAGAAATATGTAAGCAAGCTGGAATTCCTCTTGCGGGAGGGCATTCCATTGATACACCAGAGCCTATATTTGGATTAGCTGTTACTGGATTAGTAGAAAATTCTCGATTAAAACACAATAATAAAGCAGAAAAAGATTGTGAAATATTTCTAACAAAACCACTTGGGATTGGTATTTTAACAACTGCACAAAAAAGAAAATTAATAAAAAAAGATCATATTGATATAGCAATAAAAACAATGACCACATTAAATAAAATTGGTTATAAAATTTCTCAATTAAAAAGTGTGGTAGCTCTAACAGATGTTACAGGGTTTGGATTATTAGGACATTTAGGTGAAATTTGTGAAGGAAGTAATATATCTGCAGTTATTGAATTTGATAAAATACCAATATTACAAAATACTAAAAAATATCTAAACCTTGGGTGTATTGCAGGTGGAACTATAAATAATTTTAAAAGTTATGGTCACACGATAGAAAAAATGACTAGCGAACAAG
>JAUUZV010000186.1 GCA_030592085.1 Clostridia bacterium
ATTACTTGTGACTGATTATTCATCTGTTGCTTTTGATTTTGCTTATCTATATAAACCTGTAATATATTTTCAATTTGATTATGAACGGTTTAAAAGCGAGCAATATCCATTAGGTTGGTTCTCATATGAAAAAAATGGTTTTGGTCAAATTTTTGCAAGGGTAAAAACTTTAGTAGAAGAAATTAAAAGAATATCAAATGATAATTTTATAATAAGTGATTATTATAAAAACAGAATTAGTGATTTATATGTTTATCATGATGGGTTAAATAGACAAAGAACAGTTAAAGCAATACAACAAATTACAAAAAATAACAAATAAAAAAATAAAAAATATCTCCTTTTGATGTTGACTGATTACTCATTAATAGTTACTATGTTTTTAGACGAAAATAAGGCGGTTAGATAATGAAGAAATGTCATCTTGTATGTAATGCTCATTTAGACCCTGTATGGTTGTGGGAAATAGAAGAAGGAGTTGCGGAAGCTCTATCTACATTTAGAGTAGCAGCTGATTTTTGTGATGAATATGATGGGTTTATTTTTAATCATAATGAAGCTATTTTATATGAGTGGATTGAAGAACATGACCCTATTTTATTTACAAGAATACAACAACTTGTAAAACAAGGGAAGTGGCACATAATGGGAGGATGGTATTTACAACCTGATTGTAATATGCCATCTGGAGAATCTTATGTTAGACAAATACTAGCAGGTAAATATTATTTTATTGAAAAATTTGGTGTAGAACCTACAACAAGTATTAATTTTGATTCCTTTGGACATACTAGGGGACTAGTTGAGATATTAAAAAAATCAAATTTTGATTCATATATTTTCTGTAGACCTGAACATGATATGTTAGAACTACCGAGTGATGATTTTAAATGGGTAGGATATCAAGGAAGTGAAATTACGTGTCATAGAGCTTTTAATTCATACGAGTCTCATAGAGGAGATGCAGATAGTAAAATAAAAAATTATATAAATACTAATAATGATAAAAATGTAGGTGTTGTTCTTTGGGGTATTGGTAATCATGGAGGTGGACCTTCAAAGATTGATTATGAAAGAATTTCTACGTTAAGCCAACAAAGTGATATAGAAATAATACACAGTACACCAGAAGCATATTTTAAAGATACTAAAAACAATAATCTTCCTAAATATGAGGGATTACTAAATCCTAGATATATAGGTTGTTATACTTCACAAATCAGAATAAAACAATTACATAGAAAACTTGAAAATGAGATTTATTTAACAGAAAAAATGCTTGTTCATGGAGCACTAACTGGGTACTTTGAATATCCAAAAGAAAAAATGGATAGTGCTATAAAAGACTTATTATTATTAGAATTTCATGATATTTTACCTGGTTCCTGTACTCCTGAAGTAGAAGAATATGCAATAACTTTGGCAGGACATGGATTAGAAGAAGCTAGACGATTAAAAACAAAAGCCTTTTTGCATTATGTCGTGGTCTTTCAAAAGCAGAAGAAGGAATTATTCCAATCATTGCATATAATCCACATCCATATGAAATAGACGGTGTTTTTGAATGTGAATATCAACTACCTGATCAAAACAAGAATAAAAATTTATTCTACAATCCTGTTGTTTACAGAAATAATGAAAGAATTCCATGTCAAGTTGAATGGGAACAGTCAAACTTCAATGTGGACTGGCGAAAGAAAAGTGTATTTAAGGCAAGACTCAAACCAAGTCAAATAAATAGATTTGATGTAAAAATGGAAGTTATTAAGAAAAAACCTAAAGTAAAACTTGTGGAAAAAGAAGGATACTTTACCTTTAAAACAAAACAGATAAATGTACTTATAAATAGTAAAACAGGTACTATGGATCAATACATGGTGAATGGTGTTGATTATCTTAAAGAAAATAGCTTTTTACCAATAGTGATTGTAGATGATGAAAACTCTTGGGCACATAAAGAAAAAAGTTTTAAAAATGTAAAGGGACAATTTGCTCTAATGGAAAAACAGGAGGGTAGTCAGTTTGCAGGTATAAGGGGTGAATATATTGAGTCTGTACGAGTAATTGAAGATGGTAAAGTTAGAACTGTAATTGAAGCTATTATGAAATATAATACATCATATTTAATTCAACGATATTATCTGCCGAAAAAAGGAACAGAAGTAAAAATAACTACCAGAGTATTCTGGGATGAAAAAATGACTTTACTAAAATTAGCAATTCCCACAACAATTGAAAATGGAAAATATATTGGACAAACTTCTTATGGAGTTGAAAACTTATTAACTAATAGAGATGAAATGGTTTCTCATAAATGGAATATGGCACATAATTCGCAAAAAGCTGTAAGTATTATTAATACAGGAACATATGGGTCTGATTATAAAGATGGAGAAATGAGGATTACCTTATTACGTTCTCCTGGATATGCGGCAGGTAAATCTGATTTTAGTGTACGAAGAAAACATATTTTGCCACAAGATAGATTTTCACGATTTATTGATCAAGGTGAAAGAGAATATGAGTTTTATCTAAATGCTGGTGATGTTACTAGTAGGCGAACCTCAATCGATAGAGAGAGTTTAAGTAATAACGAAAAACCACTTGTTCTTTCTTTTTTCCCAACAGGAGTTGGTATTAAAAGTAATTGTTTTGCCACATTAAGTGATGATGCAGTTCAAATAACTACATTAAAAAAACAAGAAATTGGTGAAAACTATATTATTAGATTATTTAATCCACTTGATAAATCTGTGAAAACTACTTTAACACTTCAAACAGTGGGAATAATAAGTGAATTAGAATTCGAACAATTTGAAATAAAATCTCTGTTGTTAAATGGATTTGATAAAACTATTAAAATTGTAGATTTAATGGAGAGATAAACTAAATAGTAAGTTTAGAAAAAAAGAAAACAATAACCTAACAAGTTATTGTTTTCTTTTTATTATGTAAATATAATAATGTTAAGACATGTCAAAATAAAGGAGAAAAAATATGGACACAATAAGAATTGGAAAAAATATAAAAAGACTACGAAGGGAAAAGGCAATAACACAAAACGAATTAAGTGAACGTTTGAACATTTCTTATCAAGCAGTTAGTAAATGGGAACGAGGAGTTAGCCTTCCCGATGTAAGTTTATTAATTGATTTAGCAAATATTTTAGAAACTACAACTGATAATATTTTATTAGGAGGAGGTAAAATAATGGAATACAATAATAAATTATCTGCAAAAGAGATTAAACAAGCACTACTTGAATTAGCTCAACTAAAAGATAAGATTGGTAAAGATAATACATTATATCAAGGTATAATCAATGGTATAAATACAAGTATGAATATAGACATTGAAGAATGTTTTTTAGATAACTATAAATTTGAAGCTATTATTGCAGAAGTAATTATTCAAAATTTTATTTCTGGAGCATATATTGATTTATCTGAAGCAAAGACAGTATTTGAAAATGAGAGATGGTTTGACATGGTTGCTAAGTATGCAAAAAAATATGCAATTGTATAAAGGGAACAAATTAATATAAGTTCTCGTCTAAGCAATAAAGAGGAGGACGTTATAAAAATGAAAACGTTAAAGAATATATATTTTATTGGTTTATTAGTAATTTTATCATTTGCTTTAGTGGCATGTTCAAATACACAAGATACACTTCCAATTAATGATAATCCTGTTGATATAGTTGATGTTATGTTATTAGGTAAAGTAACAAATGTTTTTGGAAACAGTATAGCGATAGATGTAATAACTAAAGGTAGTGGAGTTTCAGATAAGACAGTACTAACTATTGATGATGACACAATATTTGACAATGATGCTGATAGGGATATAAAAGTTGGGAATATGGTTACGTTTATTATAACTGGTATGGTATTGGAATCGTATCCAACTCAAACAGTAGCTAAAAGAATTGTTGCAACAGAAGATGACAATGATAACTTGATTGATCTAGGAGAAGTAGTTAGTGAAATATTTGAAGGCGAATACCCCATGGTTATTATTTCAACATTTGAAAATGCAACTACTGTGAATAAAGATGATTTCTTTGTAATTGAACTTGATGAAAATCCTTCAACTGGATATATTTGGAGATTAATTGAAAATAATGATATAAAATTAATTGGACATGACTATATACCTAACATGGTTTCTGGAAACGTTGTAGGGTCAGGTGGCAAACGCTATTATGGTTTTATTGGAGAATCAGAAGGACAATTTGTAATAGAACTTGAATTGCTTAGTCCAGGTGGTGGAGTATCAGAAGTAAAAGAAGTAACTGTTATTATAAAATAACAAAACAAATAGAATAATAAAAATAACAAAGAAGGCTAGTTGCCTTTTTTGTTTTGCTATATAATAAGTATAGATATGGTTTTATAATATAAGAAGGGATTATATAATATGAAAAAAGGAATAGTAATTTTATTAATAATAATCATGGTAATAGTATTTGTATCATGTACAACAACACCTCTTGATGGTAATGTTGATAATAAACCTAATCAATTAGTTGGGAAAGTAGTAGCAATTAATGATGTTGAGATAACTTTGGATATGATAATAAGTGATTATGGAGTATCAGATAAAACAAAGTTATCAATAACAAAAGACACAACCTTTGAAGATGGTATAACAAATGAGTTTATGATTAATGATGTCGTAACATTTGTAATGATTGGAAATGTCATTGAAACTTATCCAACTAAAATAAAAGCAAAAACTATTATAAGTATAGAGAAAGAATAATTACACATAACAACATTAAGTCAAAAAAACGGCAATAGTGCCGGGAATTAGCAGCTAAAAAACGGCATATATGCCGGAATATTGACTTAAGGTGCATTTGATAGTATAATATCCCTGGTGATATTTAATGAAA
>JAUUZV010000181.1 GCA_030592085.1 Clostridia bacterium
AATGTTTATGCAAGTAAATTACCAACAGTTGAACCTGAAGTAACAGGTGACTTTGCAACATTTATGAGTTGGGCAGATGAGATTAGAACATTAAAAGTTAGAACTAATGCTGATTCACCAGAAGATGCAAAAACTGCAATTAAATTTGGTGCTGAAGGTATTGGACTTTGTCGTACAGAGCATATGTTCTTTGAAGCTGATAGAATTAAAGCTGTTAGAGAAATGATTTTAGCAGATAATCTTGAACAACGTGAAAAAGCGCTAGAAAAATTATTACCAATGCAACGTGGTGATTTTGAAGGAATCTTTGAAGCAATGCAAGGATATCCTGTAACAATAAGATTTTTAGATCCACCACTACATGAATTCTTACCAACAGATGAAGATGACATTAAAGCTTTAGCAGTTGAAATGAATGTTACTTATAAATCACTTAAAGAAAAAATAGAAGAGTTACATGAATTTAATCCAATGATGGGCCATAGAGGTTGTCGTTTATCAATCTCTTATCCTGAAATAGCTATTATGCAAACAAAAGCAGTTATTGAAGCTGCAATTAATGTTAATAAAAATGGAATGAATGTTATACCAGAAATAATGATTCCTCTTGTTGGTGATGTTGCTGAATTGAAGTATGTTAAAGATTTAGTTGTTGAAACTGCTGATCAAAAAATAAATGATAGTGGAGTTAAATTAGAATATACTGTTGGAACAATGATTGAAATACCTAGAGCTTGTTTAACAGCTGATATAGTCGCAAAAGAAGCTGCATTTTTCTCTTTTGGAACCAACGACTTAACTCAAATGACATTTGGATTTAGTAGAGATGATGCTGGGAAATTCTTAAATGATTATTATTCTAAGAAAATTTATGAAGCTGACCCATTTGCAAAACTAGACCAAACAGGTGTTGGTAAACTAGTGAAGATGGCATGTGAACTTGGTAGAAAGACTAAACCTAATCTAAAATTAGGAATATGTGGAGAACACGGTGGAGACCCATCATCAATTGACTTTTGTTATCGTGTTGGACTTGATTATGTTTCTTGTTCACCATTTAGAGTGCCAATTGCTAGATTAGCAGCTGCACAATCAGTAATTATTAATAGATAATTATTAAAAAAATATAAATATAAAGGCCAGATTAATTCTGGCTTTTATTTTGTCAATTTTTCAATGGTTAATAATTCATCAGTCATCATTCGTAAAAATTTAAATATTTCCTTATCTTTAATCATTTCTTCAAACAAAACAAATAATTTCAAACGAAATAATGGTTGTAAGGATAATTCTTCAAAATCATCATAATATAAAGGACAACTATTTTTCCCTCTTATATCTATTCTTATATCTAAACGTCCATCTTCATATAAATAGGGGAAAAGAGGATATATAACACAAGCTATTGGTCGAGTTTCTCGTTGGCAAACACCTGTACAGAATAATGTGTCAAAATCATTATTTTCAACAATTGTAAAATCAGTTGATAATGTATTTAAATATTCTTTTTCATGTGGAAACAATATCATACCTTTGCCATTATCTTGACAACATTTTTGATTGCATAATTCACCGCAGTCAAAATATAGAGGTGTTAAAGGTGAAATTTTATTGTATATATGTTTATAATAGTTAATCCAATCCATAAAGTCATAATACTACATTTCTTTATCTTTTTAAATACTATCATCATTTATGAAATTATGATAAAATTTATATATAGATATGAGTTATATTTTTTGCCTTTATTTACATATAGTAAATATTTTTGTAACTTAATTTAAGAAGGGATGATATTATGACTAAAAAAATACAAACTGATGAAGACATCAAGAAAAAAGCTGTTAAGCTAGTAGTTTCCCATATGAAAAAAAAGTTAGAAGAATTAAATGAAGAAGGACATATTCTTGACGCTTGGATTGTTGACATGGAAACATTACTACATGAAGAGGAATTTGACATACATATTTATCACGAGATGAGAAGAAAATTAAACGATGCGATTGATTGTATTTATGATGTGGATCTTCGATATAGATTAAGAGATTCTTGGATTAGTATGGGAAAAGCGCTTGATAAAAAAGCTAAAAAGTATTAGTTGTAAAGGGGTTGACATGAATAACAAATATTCTGATTATATGGATTTCTTATTAGAAGAAACCATGAAACGCAAAGCAACCGATTTACATCTTTGCGCAGGTAGCAGACCGTTAATTCGTGTTAATTCAAAATTAACAGATATTCCTAATACAGAAATCATGAAACCAGATATGATTAATAAAATCATAGAAGGTTATTTAGATGAACAACGAATTACTTTTTTAAAGGAAAATAAAGTAATTGATTTCTCATACTCAAAACGAAATCTTGGTAGATTTAGATGTAATATATATAAACAACGTGGTACATATGCTATAGCTATTAGAACATTACCAATAGAAATACCTAGTTTTAAGCAATTAGGGTTACCAGATATTTTAAAAACATTTACTAAAAAAACTAAAGGTTTAGTACTTATTGCAGGTGCAACAGGTAGTGGAAAATCTACCACACTGGCAAGTATGATTGATTTAATTAATAAACAATATCCTTATCATATTATAACAATTGAAGATCCTGTTGAATATTTACATAAACATCAAAAAAGTATGGTTACTCAACGAGAAATTGGTGATGATGCAAAATCCTTTGCAGATGCATTGAAATCTTCTCTTAGAGAAGATCCTGATGTTATTATGGTAGGGGAGATGAGAGATATTGAAACCATCCAAATCGCTTTGACAGCTGCTGAGACAGGTCATTTAGTTTTATCTACTCTACATACTAGTGGAGCTGTTAAATCAATAGATAGGATTATTGATGCCTTTCCAAATGTGCAGCAAAATCAAATCAAAAGTCAATTGTCTACTGTATTAGAAGGAGTAATTTCACAACAACTAATTCCAAGAAAAAATAACAATGGGATGGTATTAGCATCTGAAGTACTAGTTGTAAATCCTGCAATTAGAAATTTAATAAGAGAAGGAAAACATTATCAAATCAATTCACTAATACAGACAGGATCTATTAATGGAATGCATTCAATAGAAAGAAATTTAGCTACGCTTTGTAAAGAGGAAATTATTAGTGTTGAAGATGCTAGATTAAAAGCCCAAGATGTTCAATTATTTAATGAATATTTATCTTTAGTAAAATAAGGAGTAAAAATGAAAAGAATAAAACCATTGTCATATGAAGAGATAGCCTTATTTTCTAGAGAATTAGCTATGATTGTTAATTCAGATATTTCGCTACAAGAAGGTTTAGATTTATTAATTAATCAATCAGATAATAAACGAGTATCATTACTTTGTTTAAACCTAAAAGAACATATTAATGATGGGTTAACATTAACTAAGTCCATCTCCATGGAAGAAAAAACACTTACCCCTTATTATGTGAACATGATTTCCATTGGTGAAAAAAGTGGTAATTTAGATATTATGTTATTACGTATTGCAGATACCTATGAAAAAGATAGTATTATAAACAAAAAAATTAGATCAGCAATTACATATCCATTGATATTAACTGTACTTATGTTTAGCGTAATTGTGCTTTTAGTCGTAAAGGTTATTCCACTATTTAATGATATTTTAATTTCTCTTGGTGGAGAACTAACAGGAATTTCAAAAACAATTATAAATACAGGTGTTTTTCTAGGTGAATATATCTTATTAATATCATTAATTATAGTTGGTATATATTTAATATATAGGTTTAGTAAATTAATTAATAAATTTCAAAGCTTTTTTGATAAGTTAAAGTTATTTTTACCATTTAGAAAAGGAATTGAAAAAAATTATTATGCTATTGTTATTGCTCAGAATTTATCAATGCTCATTAAAAGTGGAATAAGCATTGCATTATCATTTGATATGATTGTACCAATTATTCACAATACTGTTATAAAAAAGAAGGTAAGAAAAGCTTCAATGATTATAAAAAATGAAAAAGAAATTAGTGAAGCATTTAATGAATTTGATATGTTTCCAAATATATTTAAAAGACTTTTTCAAATTGCATTAAAAACTGGACATCTAGATGAAGTATTACAACAAGCAGCTTTAAAAATGGAAGAACAACTTGATTATAAGCTTGATAAATTAACTACAGTTTTAGAACCTGCTTTAATTATTATTATTTCATTAATTGTGGGAGTGATTTTATTGTCAATTATTTTCCCAGTTATTGAAATAATGAATACTATCGGGTAGGTGAATTGATGGGATATAAACGAGCATCAATTATTTCACTAATTTTTATAACAATATTTTCGTTGTTAATGATATTTTCTGTTTCATCTGTTCAAAAAAATTACCAAGTTAATCAGACAATAAGAATAGAAAGTGCTTTAAAAATGGCAATTGTACAGTGTTATGCTTTAGAAGGAAGTTATCCACCATCTGTGGACTATTTGTCAAAAAATTATGGAATAATTCTTAATAAAGATAAATATATCTATCATTATGAAGTTTATGTATCAAATATGATGCCTGTTATTTCTGTTATTTTAAAAAAATATGGAGAACAATAAATGGGTAGGAGAGATAGAAACAATACAATAGAACTTATAATGGTTATGATTTTATTAATAATTATTACAATGTCAATTTTCCTTTTAATACAAGGAGGAAGTCAATCATATAAGAAAATTTTAGATAATAAAAACAGTTTTGATAAAGCTAGAATTGCAAGTTCATTTATTAATGTAAAAATTAAACAAAATGATAATTCTGAATCTATTATGCTTGTTTATGATCAATTTGAAAACACTCCTTCTATTAAAATAGCACACCATGGAGATGAAGAAGGCCTGTTTACTTATCTATTGTTTAAAAATGGGTATTTATACGAGTGTTATATTGATGAATTTGATAAACCTTCTTTAGCTTTGAGTGAAATTGTTGTAAAAGTCGA
>JAUUZV010000234.1 GCA_030592085.1 Clostridia bacterium
CAGAATTTTCCAGAAGGTGCAGCTGTATCAATTCCCTTAAGAAGAGAAGGGATGTCAAGAAGGAAAGCATTTATGTATGGTCAGCTTTCAGGTGTTGTTGAACCTATTGCTGGTGTTATTGGAGCGTGGGCTGTTATAAGTATGAGGTCTATTTTACCATACGCATTAGCATTTGCTGCTGGTGCAATGATTTATGTTGTTGCAGAAGAATTAATACCTGAAGGAAAAACTGGTGGGAAAATTAGTGATATAGCTACAATAGGTGTTATGATTGGATTTGCAATTATGATGACACTTGATGTTGCGTTAGGATAAAAATGAAAAAAATTACAGAAAATATACAAGTAAATGAAATCTATTGTGACTACAATTCAAAAATGAAAGTTTCTCAAATATTTTTAGTTATGCAACAGTTTGCTGAAAAAGGAGCAAATAAGCTTGGTATGAGTCGTGAGTCTATGATAAAAAAACATCAAACATTTGTATTATCTAGAATGACTTTACAAATAAATGAATTACCAAAGTTATATGAGACATTAGAAATAACTACATGGCCAAAAAAAGAAATTAAATTATTCTACATAAGAGATTTTCTTTTTAAGAAACAAGAAAATATTATTATGAGTGCTTCATCAGTCTGGGCTATAATAGACTTAAAGACTCGTAAAATTATTAGACAACAAGCTTCTATACATCCTATAGATGAAAAAAAAGCAGATGAAGCCTTAACTTATATGCCTCCTAGAATTAAGATGCCTGAGCAAACTGAAAAAATTGGTCAAGTTATTGCTACTTATTCAATGACTGATCCAAATGGGCATATTAATAATATAAGATACATTGAATGGGTTTATGATTACTTACCAAGGGAAGTAATTGAGTTTGATTCTCCATACACAATAGACATTAACTATATTAATGAGGTATATTATAAGGACAAAATTTCCATTGAAATGGGAAAGCAAGATAATAAGACGATTTTTTGTGGAAAAGTAAATGACAAAATCTGTTTTATGGTACAGATTAGATATAATTAACAGAGGAGATATTATGTATAAAATAAGAACCTATAATAAAATAGCAAAAGAAGGCATCAACCAACTAGATAATAAACTATTTACTGTATCAGAGATAGAAGAAAATGCAGATGCACTTTTGTTAAGAAGTGCTAAGTTGAAAATAGATGATATTGAAAATAGTGTGAAAATTATAGCTAGGGCAGGAGCTGGAACCAATAATATTCCTGTAGATGAATGTAGTCAAAAAGGTATTGTAGTACTTAATACTCCAGGTGCTAATGCTAATGCTGTTAAAGAATTAGTTATTGCTGGATTGTTAATGGCTTCTAGAGATATTAGTGGTGCAATAATATATGCAAAAACATTAAAAGGTGAGGGAGAACAAGTTCCTTCATTAGTTGAAAAAAATAAATCACGTTTTAAAGGCATTGAATTAGCAGGTAAAAAATTAGGAATTATTGGATTAGGAGCAATTGGTATAATGGTAGCTAATAGTGCTAGTTCTCTGCATATGGATGTTATTGGATATGATCCATATTTATCAGTTAAGGCAGCATGGGGATTATCAAGAAAAATTAAAAGAGCAGATAATTTAGATGAATTACTTAATAATTGTGATTATCTAACAATACATGTACCTTTAATGGAAGCTACTAAAGATATGATAAATGCACAATCAATTAGTAAAATGAAAAAAGGAATGAGAATTCTAAATTTCTCTCGTGGTGGTTTAGTAAATAATACTGATATCCTTGATGGGTTAAAAACAGGTCAAGTTGGGCAATACATTACTGATTTTCCATCAGACGAGCTTCTTGGAGTCAATGGTATTACATGTATACCACATCTTGGCGCAAGTACTAATGAAAGTGAAGTTAATTGTGCAATCATGGCCACAAGACAATTATCTGAGTTCTTATTATATGGGAATATTGTTAATTCAGTTAATATGCCGAATAGCTCTGTAAGTAGAACAACAGATTACCGTATTACAATTATTCATAAGAATAACCCTGATGTGCTATCAAAATTATCTACAACTTTTTTAGACGAAAAACTAAATATAATGAATCTATCTAATCAGATAAAAGGGCAATATGCATATACGATTTTTGATATTGATAGTCAAGTTAATGAAGAAATTTTACAAAAACTTAATATTATTGAAGGAGTATTGTCAACAAGACTTATAAAATAATATAAATATAAACCAAATAATGTCATAAAACAGCCTAAAAGGGCTGTTATTTTGTTAAAATTAAACAAATTAATAGAAATATTAATAATATTAATAAATAAATTAATATTATTAATAAATGTGTTGACAATGATAAATTTATTTAATATAATACGGGTATAACAAAGGAGGAGAGAACATGAAAAAGTATAAAGCACCAGGACAATGTCCAGTATGTAATGAAGAATTTGCAATTACTAAATTGACTTGTCAAAGCTGTGGCAGCGAATTAACTGGTTTTTTTGAAGAAGGAAGATTTTCATCACTTTCAGAGAATGACCAGTATTTTATAGAAGTATTTATTAAATGCAGAGGTTCCATCAAAGATGTGGAAAAAGAATTAGGAGTATCGTATCCAACTGTAAGAGGAAAACTAGACGACGTAATTAAAAAGTTAGGATATCAAGTAAGTGATCAGCAAAATGAAAGTGATAAAAAATCATCTGATATTTTAGATCAAGTTGAGAAAGGTGAATTATCACCTACAAAAGCTGCTGATATGCTTA
>JAUUZV010000067.1 GCA_030592085.1 Clostridia bacterium
AAAACTTTACATGGTGTACTTGCTTTAGAGATTTAAAAGTAAAAAATGTATTACAAACTCATTCTAGTTTCTATATTAGAATGACAGTAGATGATCAACCTGGAGTTCTAGCAAGTATTTCAAGTATTTTTGGATCCCATAATGTTAGCATTTACTCTGTTGTTCAAAAAAAATCTATTAAAGGACATGCAGAAATTGTTATGATTACTCATAAAGTAAAAGAATCATATATGTATGATTCAATAACTGTTCTTGAAAATTTACATGTAATAAAAAAAATAGACTCTGTTATAAGAGTGGAGGATGAACAATCATGACATATAAAGGATTAATACAAAAATATAAAGAATACTTACCTATAACAAATGATACCCCTTCACTAACTTTATTAGAAGGAAATACACCCCTAATTAAAGCAATAAACTTATCATCAAAATATGGAGTTTCAATATATTTTAAGTATGAAGGATTGAATCCCACTGGCTCCTTTAAGGACAGAGGAATGGTTGTAGCTGTGGCTAAAGCCATCGAAGAGGGCTCTAATCATATTATATGTGCATCAACTGGTAACACTTCTGCATCAGCTGCAGCCTATGCTGCTAGAGCGAATATAAAATGTAGCGTTATTATCCCCTCTGGTAAAATTGCCTATGGTAAATTGGCTCAAGCATTAATTTATGGTGCTAATGTTGTAGCAGTTGATGGGAATTTTGATGAAGCATTAGAAATTGTTAAATCACTTTCTGACAAGTATCCAATTACACTTGTTAATTCAATTAATCCTTATCGTTTACAAGGCCAAAAGACATCTTCTTTTGAAATAATTGATGCTTTAGGTGATTCTCCTGATTATCTATGTTTACCTGTTGGAAATGCAGGTAATATCACAGCTTATTGGATGGGATTTAATGAGTATTATGTTAAAAACAAATGCACTTCCCTACCAGTTGTTTATGGATTTCAAGCTAAAGGTTCTTGTCCAATTGTAGAAAACAAAATATTTACTCATCCTGAAACGATTGCTTCAGCCATAAGAATTGGTAATCCAGTTAACTGGGATAATGCTAATAAAGTTGTTAACCAATCAGGTGGTAGTATAGAAGCTATAACTGATGAAAAAATAATAGAGGCATATAAATTACTTGCTTCTTCTGAAGGTATATTTGCTGAACCAGCTTCATGTATTTCATTAGCAGGTATTATACAAAAAATTGAATTAGGTGAAATTAAAAAGCAAAGTACAGTTGTAGGTATTTTAACTGGTAATGGACTAAAAGATCCAGATATTGCTATTAAAAATATAAAAAAGGTAAAGAGTATAATGTGTGATGAGAAAAAGATTAAGGAAATAATATTTAAATGAATAAAATAATAACCATAAGGTCCCCTGGAACAACTGCAAACTTAGGTGTACTTTTTGATAGTGGTGCAATGGCAATTAATGAACTTTATACTGATGTTACTTTTTCACCAAATGATAGTGATACTATTATCACTGTAAGTGGTTATGGAAAAAATATCATTCCAACTAATGAAAAAAATGTAGCTTATCAAGCAATCAAGGAATATGAAATAAAAACTGGAATTTCGTTACCTTGCTTTTCATTACATATTGATAATAATATACCTTTTAAAGGTGGTCTTGGCTCATCTGCTGCTTCAATTATCGGTGCACTTGTAGCAATTAATGAATATTATAATCATCAATTAAGTAATGAAGAATTATTATCAATTGCTCTTAAAATTGAAAAACATGGTGACAACCTTCTTGCTTGCCTTCTTGGAGGATTTACTCTTTTCCAACCAAATATCTTAGTAAATCATTCTATTCCATGTGAATTACAAGCTGTTATTACTATTCCTACTTATCATATTTCAACTTACTACTCTAGAAAAGATTTACCTCCTAATTACTCGAAAGAAGATGCAGTAGAAGCGTTACAAAATGCAGCTTTAATGACTTATGCAATATTAAAAAGTGATTACTCAATTTTTTCTACTATTATAGAAAATGATGTAATACATATACCATATAGGGAGAAATATCAAAAGACATATAGAGAAGTTAAACTTTTTGCCAAACAGCACCAATCTCTTGGAACAACAATTAGTGGTTCTGGTGCTGCCATTATTTCTTTTGTTTTAAAATCAAAGCGACAAAAGTTATTTGATAAGTTAAGCAAAACTTTTTCAGACTGTGAAGTAATTCCAATATCATTTAATAATAGAGGAGCCACACAAATCAAATAATTTTAAATCTTTTATTAATTTTTTATTGGTTTTTTTCGATGAATAAAGTAAGCATTAATCTCTGCACCTATTAAAATAATAATACTTAGCCAGAATATCCAAATCATAAATACAAAGAGACTTCCTAAACTACCTAGAATCCAAGAGAAACTATTTAGATTAGCAACATAATATGAAAAGAATTTAGATAAAATCATCCAAACGGCTGAAGTAAAAAAAGCGCCTGGAAAAGCATGTCGTATCTTTATTTTCATATTTGGTAAGTAAAAATAAATGGCTGTCATAACTAAAAGCAATCCTAGTACAGGTGCATATGTTCTTAATACATTAAATACATTTAAAAACTGAAGATCCTTTAATACTAATAAAGATAACGTTTGTCCCATAACTGAAAGATAGAATAAAAAAACTATCATGACAAATATTCCAATTGTAAAAAATATACTTACAGCTTTTGCTTTAATTAACTTTCTTCCTTGGTCAATCTCATAAATATTATTAAATGCTTCAATCATTCCATGAAATGATCGTGAAGCAAACCATATAGTAGCTATAGTTGTAAATATTAAAACCATTATATTCTGTGGGACACTTACTTGAGATGTAGTAGATGCAAAAACAAAACTAACAGTATCTGGTAAAATACTATTAATATTATCATACACATTATTTATAAAATCTGGAAAGAAACTAGCAATATATACTACAACTACACTAATTGTTAAAAAAGCAATGATATTGTAATATGAAATTTGCGCCGCACTTTTCATTAAATCATGTCTGTCTATTTTACTTAATAAATCTTTAATCGCCTTCACTTCTTAATTATACCACTTTTTACTATCTCACAACGACCAATTGCTTCAAAATTCACAAATCTGAATAAAAACTCTTCTTCATCATCATTTTGGTGATAAGGGGATTTTACAGAGTGATCATTTTCTTTAATTTCAATATCACCTTGACTTGCTCCCCTTTTTGCTAAAGCTTCCTTTGTTACTTTAGTTAAAGTTTCATAAACATATTTTCTTGCATCTTCAAAAACCTCAAACAATTCTACACCATTAGATGATTGTACATGATAACCAATAAATATATTATTATCATATATAGTAGTTATTTCAGCTTTTTCAGCAATCCTAATCTCACCTGCAATAGCACCTAATGCATTGGCAACACTTGCAAATTCAGGATTTATACAAATTGTTTTAAGTTTTTTAGCAATATCTGGTAAATATAAGTAACTTGGCGCACCTAATCCAACAATTGGATAATGGCAAGTGAAATTACAATCAAGTATTGTATGATTACCATCAAATGCCACAGTCAGCAAGTCATCTGTTATAATATTATCTCCTAATTGGTCATATATTTTTTCCACAATCATTTTATATA
The DNA here is from genome assembly GCA_030592085.1 of Clostridia bacterium. GTDB lineage: Bacteria > Bacillota > Clostridia > DUPQ01 > DUPQ01 > JAFGUQ01. Next base: position 3,646 of record JAUUZV010000067.1, read on the forward strand.
AATTTATACCAACTTGCCTACTTACTTCTGATAATAATTGTTCAGTATTTATTCCATATTGTTTACAAAAAAGCTCGATTATTAATTTAGCCGCTGTTACATCCCATTTAGTAAATTTATCTTGGAAATGAGCCACATCAGTAGGTGTAATAGCGCATTTCATAATTATCCCTTCACTTACTAAATAATCTAAATCGTTATTATATATAGAAATATCGCAATTTTCACAAATAGAAAGTACATCTTTTGGACCATCTTTTAGGTAAGTTACTATCTGGTTGTGGGGTTTATCACCAATTAAATAATAAAATACTCCAATATTTTTAACATGTTGCTTGCATTTGGAAAAAAGAGATTTTAACTCTGTTATGATTTCAGGATGTTTACTTGCCAGTAAACAAATGGGTTCTACTCTTTTTGGTCCAATTTTTAGTGTGTAATCTGATTGTCTAATAATTTCAGAGTCGCCACCAATCCCCCTTGTAATCATATCTATTGAAGGGGTTGCTGTTTTATGATTTCCAATTGTAGCTCCTTCTTCAATTAATTGTATAGTTCCATCATCTACAATACCTAAATCAGTAGTTGTTCCTCCCATATCAATAATAATTGCTTCTTTTTTACCACTTAGAATTAGTCCTCCAGCAATAGACGCAGCTGGTCCTGATAAAATTGTGTCAACAGGTTTGCTTCGTGCGTATTCTTCTGTCATTACTGACCCATCACAACGAACTATTAATAATGGAGCATTAATTCCTTTTTTAATAAGATTTAATTTAACTGCATCAAGAAAATGATTAAATATGGGAATTAGCCTAACATTTAATAACGCACTAACACCTCGTCTTAAATAATTTAAAGTAGATGATAACTCATGTCCGCAAATAACAGGTTTATCACACACCTTATTTATCATATCTTTGGCTTGCACTTCAAATACAGGATTAATTGTTCCCCACACTTGTACTATTGCAAAACTATCTACCTGTTTTCTACAATCATTAATTTGATTTAAAAATTGTTCCCAATCAGGTTGCTTTATTTCTTTGCCATGCATTGAAACTTCACCATCTACAAAAATAATATCAGAAGCAGGAGGTAATCCATATTCACTACCTAGTTTCATAATATCACTTTGTTTACATCCAATAAAAACAAGCTTTCCTTTTGAACCTTTTCCCTCTACAGCTGCATTTGTTACTAAAGTAGTTGAAAGTGATACTACTTGTATTTGTTCTATATATTCATCTTTTATATGATTTAGTACATTATTAATACATATGTTTAAATCACCAATTGTGGTAGGTGATTTAACACTGCTAATTACTTGTTTAGTTGTATAATCATAGATGACACCATCTGTAAAAGTACCACCTGTATCAATTCCTAGTCCTAGTTTCATAAGCTATCATTAACTCCTTTTTACTATTGTATAATGATAGCCTCTTTTTTTCTACAAAAACCTAAAAAACAAATAAATCTTTGATTCGTTGAAAAAGAGTTTTCTTTTCAGATACAATAACAATTTCTTCACTTTGTGCAGGTCCGTCTATGGTTTTTGTTGATATAACGTATTGTAATGAATTAACAACATTTCTAGAATCTACAAACGAAGTATATAAAATTTCTTCACCTGAGAATGAACTAAGTAAATCGGTAATTGTTACTACAGCTTCATTTAAGCCTTCTCCAATTGCGATTTGTCCTCTTGTAATTTCATTAGACTGTTCTGGCATCATTTGAAAACCATCATTTAGTAATGTAAATCCAAATGAAGTTTCATCAATAGCCGTAAAGTAAGCTTCATAGTAAACTCCTTGTGTTTCTACTCCATTAGCAAACTGTGTTAGACTATTATGGAACACTTCATATTTTGTAGCTAATTCATGTAGCCCATTAATATTAGTTTGATAACCTTCAAAAATTGCATTATATGTTCCATTAATCATTGCAATTGCCATGTATTCATCAATAACACCTTGTGCTAGTGCCTTAACTGATGGAATATTACTATGGACTAATTCATTGGCTATTAAAAGAAGTTGTTGATGTGAACTATCCAGTTGATTTAAAGCGTACTGTAACTGTGTCATTCCTTCGGTAACAAGATTATTACCTTGATCAATAGCTTCTAATCCTTGCAATATTTCACTTGACCCATTTAGCAATTGACTTATACCATCAAATGAACTATTGCTACCTTCAAGTAGCTGTCCTCCAGAAGATGATAATTCAGCTAAGCCTAATTGTAATTCATTCATTCTTGCTGCAATTACATTTAAACCATTTGTAAATTGGCTACTTCCTTCAGACAAATCATTCATAGCAGTTGATAATGATAAAAAACCTTGTGGGGCTTCATCAATTGAAGCTGCCATTGACGGTGGTAATGATAATGAAGAATAAATCATTGAGATAACAATAGGTTCTAAAGTCATATAATCTGTCATATATGAGACAGTCATAGTTTTATTTTCACCTTGAAGAACTGTTTCGCTAATTGTTATTAGTTGCCCAGTTAGTACAGTCGTAGCACCAAATGTATTTAAATCAGTAACAGCTTGATTATTAATTTTCATGGTAATTTGTGTTAGTAGATTATCTCTTAATTTTTTTTCGCTATAAAGATTCTGTGTAATACTAATATTAATTTCAACTAACCCGCTTTTACCACCAAGTTGTTCTCCGCTAATAACTTGCCCATCAAGAGTATAGCTAATTTCTAAATTAATGGGTAAATCTTTTTGTAACGTTCCTTGATAATATAACCCACCTTTTATTACTTCACTCTCTGTAAAAGTAATAATATCGCCATTGATATCGGGTAGTGTAGAACTACTTAAGTTTTTAACCTGATTGTATTGCCCATAATCAGTATATGTGTTAGTAACTGATTGTAATCGATTAACAACATACAAATTAGTAATTGTGCCATCATAATCTGTTATTGCATAAACTGTTTCATCTTTTATTGATACTGTTGTAGCATTTGCTGTTAGTGTAATAATTGAAACAAGAATAATTATTACTACTAATATTTTAAGATATTTGTTTTTCATTTTTTTTAGCTCCTTTTAAGGTTGTTTTATTAATAAATTTATCCAACATGGATAATAGTTGTGGCAGAATTAACAGCACCATAGCTAAGCTTATTAGCGCTCCCCTACCAATTAATATTCCTAATTGTGATAATTCAGGTTGTGCGAACACAAAACTTATTGTTAATCCAGCTGCGGCTAGTACAACAGCTGATGTGAATATTGAATGTCCACTCTTCTCTACTGCATATATAGCAGCTTTCTTTGGTGGTAGTATTTTTCTACCTTCTTGATAATAATTTGTTAATAAAATTGCATAGTCAATTGTTGCTCCAAGTTGGACTGCTGAAACAATCATATAACCAATGAACATCATTGATTGTCCACTATAATATGGTATTGACATATTTATGAATATTGACGATTCAATTACTAATAATAATATTAATGGAATACTAATTGATTTAAATGCTAGGAGAATAATTAATCCCACACCTAAGATTGATAGCAAATTAACTATTTTAAAATCTTCTGTAGTAACTTTCTTCATATCCATAACTACTTTTGAATTACCAGTTATGTAATACTCATCATAATAATTCATAACGATTGTTTCTATTTCTTCTAGTTTTAAGAAAGTCTCTTCACTTTCAATCTCTCCTCCTATATCAATAATATATCGAGAATAATTTTCGCTTAAAAATTCTTCCTTTATAAACTCAGGTATTAGTTTATCTGGAATAGTTGGATCAATTAATGTGTAATATCCTTGAATACTAGAAATACTATCCATACTATCTAGAGTATTAACTAAGTTAACTTCATTAGTCATATCTCCTTTTGTTAATAATAATATTACTTGATTAGGTACACCAAACACTTCACTAATTTGCTGATTAACATATAATTGTTGCTCATCATCACCAGTTTTTGCATAAAAGTCAAAATCATTTTGGCTTTGTGCTAAGTAACTTACAAATGTCATTAATATCACAAGTATTAGTAATAATATCTTTACTCGTCCTCCAAGTTTTTGTTGCATCTTTTTAAAAGAAGGTAGTAATATTCTATGACTACTTTTATCTATCATTTTTGTACTCATTAAAGCAAGTACAGGTAATAATGCAAGCACTGAGATTAGGCTTAATAATATTCCTTTCGCTAATACTAATCCCATATCCATTCCAATTGTATAACTCATAAATATTAATGCTAGAAATCCTGCAATTGTAGTCGTTGCACTTGAAAATACTGCTTTCATTGAACCACTTATAGCTCTTCTCATTGCTAATTTTACATCATCTGTTTTTGTTTTTTCTTCTGCAAATCTATGTAATAAGAAAATAGAGTAATCCATTGAAATAGCTAATTGTAAAATAGATGCCGAAGCAAAAGTTATATATGATATTTCTCCAAATATAATATTTGTTCCCATATTCATAACTATAGATACACCAGTAATAATTAGAAATAGTATTACTTCAAATACAGAATGAGTAAATGCAATTAAAATAGCAATAATAATAATAACTGCAATTATGATTCCCCACAATATATTTCCACCAATAGAATTAACTGTATTAGAAGCATCTATAGCTGACCCACTTAAACCGTCATTTTCACCTAATAATTGTTTTATGGATAAAACTGCTTCCCTTGTACTCTCATGATAATCATGTTCTACAAATATAATTTGTAGTAAAGCATGTTCGTTTGAATAGTATGAGTTAACAACTTGTTGATCAAATTGATTCAATGGTATTGTTAAGTCATAATAATCATCTAACCATATAACTCTGTCTACTCCGTTGATTTGTTCAATTTGTTTTCCAATTATTATAGCTTCTTGTATGCTAACTTCATCAAGATAAGCATAGGCTTGTCCATTATAGGCAAACTCCTCTTGTAATATATCCACTCCTTTTTTTGATTGAGCATCTTCTGGTAAGTATTTAGACATATCATAGTTTTGAGGTACTAATAACATTAATATAAATGTGATAAGAAATAATATAGAAAATATAACAATTATTAATTTCTTATGATTCACAATAAAATTTGCAAATAATTTCATCAACTATCTCCTTCTACTGATTACTAATACTATTCCTTTTAATAGTAAAATGAGATAGTTTTATAGGGTGAATTAAGTCACCCATAAGGGTGAATTCAATTAATATTATAAATTTTATGATTATTTTAAGCTAACTAAAACATTTTCGCTAAATCTAAATTCTAAATGACCATAAGCATAAGCTGCAATATCATATGGATCATAAAATATTGTTAAAAATCCATCTTGAATAAAGAATTTTGGCCGATCTTCAATCCCCATGAATTCTTCTATAACATACGAAAATTCATCAGACTCTCCAATAAACTCCTTATCATTATCATAGATTTCTTGATTAATCACATCGTAATAATCATAACCTTCTTCAAACAAGTCGGTAAATGTATAAAGATAACCATCAGACAATCTAAAAGTAAATCCATATGAATTAATGTTTCCATGAGCTCCACCCATAAAAGTATAATTACTTATTAGCAAACTAACATAATCTTGTTCTATCGATTTAATCTCTACCCAGTAATCAAGAGCATGTGGCCAAGTAGTCATTCCTGCAGTTAATGATTTGAAATCAGCTTCTGCATAATTAATTATTTCATTCTTTCTAATATTAGCATGATTCATTAGTATATCATTTATAGTAGTTTGAGCTTGTTCATTATCCAATCCTGAAATCTGAGGAATAGTCATATTAATATTAAAATTTAACTCGTCATTGCTTTCTTCATATTCTTCATATGTAAATACTGCATTATTAATTGGTGCTAGTATTGGTGTATTTGTAGTTTCTACAACTGTTGTTACTATTGTGTTAATTGGTTGTTCCTCTACAGTAGAAGGTTGGCAACCAGTATACGCCAGTAAGAAAACACAAATAATTAAAATTATTATAATCTTTTTCATAATCCCTCCTAATATTCTATTGATTATATTATACCACTCTTTTTTTTAATACCCAAAAACTGTGCATACCATATAACTATTTTATAAAAACAACCTCAGGAGTTACATCTAAGTTGTGTTTAATATTTAAAAGCTTACCTTCATAAATTTCAAGTGTTATTTCACTACCATCGCAATTATATAACCATGTACCATTAAATTTAGGATACACATATATTTTTTCAATTATTCCAATATTATTAAATGTTCGTAGTCTTGCTTTAGCATATGGTATTATGGCATCTGCTTTAACATACATTGGTAATATTTCAATATCAGATTCTATTTGTATATGTCCATACTTAACTGGTTGATTATTATTAAAATCATACCAACCTGCTTTATATTCAGGTAAGTAAACCCATCTCTTTTTGCTTTCACTTAGTGGTTTTATAATAGGTGCAATTAACAAGTCACTTCCAAGCATATATTCATCATCAATTGAAAATGTATTTCTATCATTTGGAAATTCTAATATAAGATGCCTAGCTAATGGAACGCTTTCATTAACTGATAAATTAGCTTGTTCAATTATATAGGGTAATAATCTATATCGAAGGACTGTATATTTTTTAAAAATTATTGAAGCCTGTTCTCCAAATGAAGATGGCTCACGGCTATTTGTATTACCACCACCATGACAACGTGAATGACTAGAAAATAGACCAAGCTGTGCCCAACGTATATATAACTCTGTTGTAGGTCT
>JAUUZV010000127.1 GCA_030592085.1 Clostridia bacterium
AATAAGAGTAAAGTTATAGTTTTAGGGCTTTTTACACTTGTGATTTTTATTAATAGTTTATTTGTTATTATACCAAACACTAATAATGACTATAATAAATATATTAATTCCTTACAACAAGAAATTGGACAAGAAGAAAAAATATTAATAAATCTTAATGGCTCCTACGCTTTTCCTACTGAGAACATATTTGATTATAGAAACTTACATTATCTTGATGACTACAATTTATCATTTGAAGAGTATATAATAGAAAATGACATTACATATATTGTGTATCCAGAAGAAATGGACTTTATTTATGGTAATCGACCAACATGGAATATTGTATATGGAAATGTTTATCCATATTATAAAGATATGACAATGTTTCTTAAGAATCAGTGTGAGTTAATAACTGAATTTACATCACCATATGCCATGAGGATTCTAAGATTTAGTAAACAACAAGAGTGGTTTGTCAAAATATATAAAGTGAAAAGGTAAAAAATGAAAGTACCATTTAACCAACCATATATTACTGAGAATCAAGAAAGATATCTAATAGAAGCTACTAGTTTTCAAGCTGATTATCTTAATAAAGTTAAGAAAATATTTCATAGAGATTATCAAGTCGAAAATGTAATTTTAACAAACTCAGCTTCCAATGCTCTTGAATTAATTTTATTAGCTCTGGATTTACCTAAAGGTAGTGAAATAATAATACCTTCATACACTTATCCAGCTGCTTGTAATACTGTTATTCGTTATGGATATCAGCTGGTTTTATGTGATAGTGATAGATTTACTTTAACTATGGAAGTTGAAGATATTATAAATAAGATTAGCAGAAAAACTTCTTGTATAATCCCTTGTCACTATGGTGGAGCCTCTTGTAATATGGATCAGTTAATGGAGATTTGTAATAAAAAAGGAATAAAAGTAGTTGAAGATGCTGCCCTTTCTTTTGGAGCAAAATATAAAGATAAGCTTTTAGGAACAATTGGACATGCTGGAATAATTAGTTTTGATAAAACAAAGAATATTTCAGCTGAAACAGGTGGTATATTATTCTTAAATGATATAAGTGAAATTACTAAAAAACGATTACATTATTTTTATGATAATGGAACAAATAGACATGAATATTTACAAGGGAAAGTTGCAAATTATTCTTGGAAGTTAGCAGGAATAAGTGTAAAATTATCAAATATTCATAGTGCATTACTTTTTGCACAATTAGAAAAAAGTGATGAAATTTATTTATTAAGAAAAGAACTTTATGAAAAATATGAAAAAGGTTTAAGAGGTGTATGCATTAGTAATCATTGGCACTTACCAAGAGTTAAAAACTATAATGAAAATAACTACCATGTATTTTATATAGTGTTAGATAATAATGTAAAGCGAGAAAAGTTGCGCTTATATTTACTAGATAAAGATATTCAAGCACAAACCCATTATCAACCACTACATACTTCATCAATGGGAGAAAAGTTAGGGTATCATTTTGGTGATTTTCCTAACACAAATCATATTTCAAACTGTGTGCTTCGATTACCACTTCATCCAATGTTATCATTAAAACAAATTGACTATGTCATAGAAAGCATTAAGGAATTTATTTCATGATAGAGAAAATATCTGTGGTTGTACCAATATATAATAGTGAAAAAACAATTAATGAATTACTAAGAAGACTACACCTTTCTCTTAATGAGTTTAATGATTATGAAATTATTTTAATTGATGATTGCAGTAATAATTTTAGTTATTCAGTTATAAATGATAATAATGTAGCTAAGACTACATATATACGTCTTATAAAAAATGTAGGTCAACAATTAGCAACTTTCTATGGATTAAAACAAACTTCAGGTGATTATGTAGTTATAATAGATGATGATTTAGAACAGAGTCCAGAAGATATCATGAAACTGTATAATGAAATAAAAAAAGGGTTTCACGTAGTATATGGAATTGACACAAATAGCAAAGGCAAAAATTTTATTAGAGCAATTGGGTCATCCTTTAGAGATTGGTTGTTTAATAGATTAACTAATAAACCAAAGAGACTAAAGGTAAGTAGTTTTAGAATTATGGATAGGCAACTAGTTATTAAAGTATTAAAAGCTAATTCTAAGTTTATTTATTTATCTATGGAAATATTAAAAAATACTAACCTAGTTGGAAACATTCCAGTAACTTACCAGAAAAGAAAAAAATCAAATTATCATTTACTGTTATTATTAAAGATTTGGTGGATGATTTATTTATACTATGGAAGCTGTAAGTTATTAAAATTATTTAGAAAAAAACTACAACCTTTTATTGTAAAAGAAAGTTATAAATTATGAGAGTAATGGTTTTAGGTGGTGGCAGTTGCCAGTTAAATTTAATAAAAAAACTTAAAAAAAGAAAACATATAGTTATCTTAATTGATTATCTTGATAATCCAATAGCAAAAACGCTAGTTGATATTCACTTGCAGATTAGTACATTTGATAATGAAGCGGTTTATTTAGCAGCGAAAAAATATAAAATTGAAGGAATTATTACTTTAGGAACAGATCAACCTGTTCTTACTTGTGCTTATGTAGCTAATAGATTACACCTTCCTTTCTACTTGACAGAGCAACAAGCCTTAACAGTAACAAACAAATTATATATGAAAGAGATTTTTGTGAAGAATCATATCCCTACAGTTAAGTATGTTTTGTTATCTTTAGATTTTAGTGATAATGAATTATTGGAAATAGAATTTCCTATTATTATGAAACCAGTTGATTCACAAGGACAACGGGGTATTTTTAAGTGTGAATCAAATGATGAAATAAGAGAGAAGATTAACGAAACTTTATCATATAGCCGTGAAGATTTAGTACTTATAGAAGAATATTATCCGAATGATGAGATTACATTAAATGGATGGATTGAAGACGGAAGACTTACTATTTTATCAGTTGTTGATAGAGTGACAATAATATCAAAAGATAGTGTAGGTGTTTGCTTGTGCCATAATTTTCCATCTGTTCATTTACAAAGTAATTATATTGAGATAGAAAAAATAACTAAAAATATTATAGAAGCATTTTCATTAAGGAATGGTCCAATTTACTTTCAATACTTATTGGGAGAAAAAGGAATTAAAGTAAATGAAATTGCCATGAGAATTGGTGGAGCATATGAAGATTTAACAATGCCTATAATAAGCGAAATTGATATACTTTTATTACTAATAATGAATATGGAAAAGAAAAAACATGATACTTTATTATTTAAAGATTACAATATAAAAGAGAATAATAAATTTGTTTCCACACAGTTGTTTTTCTGTAAAACTGGTCATATTAAATCAATGACTCCAATCGAACAATTAAAAAAAGAAACAGGTGTAAAACATGTTTCTTATATTATAAACCCAGGAGATGAAATTAAATCAATTAAAAATGCTACAGCTAGAGTGGGTTACTTTATTGTTACAGGTTCATCTTATTTAAATCTTATTAAAAATATTAATAATGCTTTTGACAAATTATATGTTTTAGACCAAAATGGACATAACTTGATTATCAAGTATAGTGATTATGATCAAAAATATATGTTTTATAGTGAGGGTTTAAATTGAATAATCAAAAAAGAACAATTCATATTATTATTGGTATTCTTTTATTTGTAGTATGTGTACTTATATTACCAAGAGAGGTATTTGAATTACCCATGAGGTATGTCATTGCCACTATGATAGTTATGATTTACTGGTGGATAACTAGACCAGTTCATTTGGCTGTTACTGCATTATTACCAATTCTAGTTAATTCAATTTTTGTTATGGCTCCAATGAATACTATTTTGGATGATTATTTTAGTTCTATTGTAGTACTTATTATTGGTGCAAATATTTTACTAGCTTCATGGAGTTTGTGGAAACTAGATAAAAGAATTGCTTTAACTTCATTATCGTTAATTGGAACACATGTTAATTTACAAATAATTACATGGTTTATTTTATCTGTAATTTTAAGTATGTTTTTACCAAATGTTGTTGTTGTAGCAGCCCTTTGCCCAATTGCCTTTTCAATGATGAAATATTGTTCAACAGAGAAAGTTGATTATACAAAAAGTAAGACGTTAAATTTATTGCTTATATCTATTGCTTGGGGAGCAGGTTTAGGAGGTTTTGGTACACCTCTTGGTGGTGCTATGAATTTAGTAGCAATTAGCCATATTGAAGATTTTATTGGTAAAGAATTTTTATATATTACATGGACTGCAAATGTAATTGTATTTTTATTACTACTAACTGTAGCGATTATTGGTTATTTACTGTTAATAAAAAAAGATGTTAAGCAAATAATTGGTTCAAAGGAGTTTTTTACAACCAAATTACATGATATGGGTAAGATGAGTAAAGGTGAAGTAATATCACTTGTGCTATTTTTATTAGCTTTATTAATGGCATTTACTAGACCACTTTATAGTAAGTTTTTACCAAACCTACAACCACAATATGTGTTTTTGATATTAGCGTTTGTTTCGTTTTTTATAAAAGTAGATAATAAACGATTAATGACATGGCAAGTTGCTGTAAAAAATATCCATTGGAGTTTAATTATTTTATTTTCAGGGGGGTTGGCCATTGGTAAATTATTGGTTGAAAGTGGTGTAGCTAGCGCATTAGCTTCTCTAGTCTCCACTGCAGGTATATCAAATGAATTACTCTTACTTGCAACATTTATTGCACTTGGTATGTTTTTATCTAATACTTCAAGTAATACAGCAGCCAGTGCAATATTAATTCCTATTGTTATTAGTGTAACGATTGACCTATCACTTAATACCATGGCATATATATTTGTTTCAGCAATTGCTTGTAATATAGCTTATGTATTACCAACATCCATTAGAGCTATTCCAGTTGATTATGGACTAGATACAAAATTTATGCTTAAAAAAGGATTAACGGCTATAGTAATATCTTATGTATTACTTCTTGTAAGTGGGTATATATTTATTTTACTATAGGAAGTAGAAAATACTAAGTAATGGAAGGTTGAAAATGAAAGTTATTGATTGTTTTGGCGAAATATGTCCTATTCCTGTATTGAGAATAGAAGAGGAAATAAAAAAAGCATCATCTGGAGATTCTTTTATGATTGTTGTTGATCATAGTTGCGTTGTACAATCAATTAAAGATAAGTACAACAGTCCAAAAATTAAAATGAAAATAGATGAAGTAATGAATGGTGTTTGGGAAATTACTTTTATGATTTTCTAATTAACAAAAACTATTTGATCCTTTTTCAGAAAACCATTTAACAAACTCTTTAACATGTCTACTAGGATTCTTTTTAAATATAAGAGCTACTTCTAAATCCATGTCAAATCCAGGAACAGTAATTTCTTTAAATTGTTTTTTATACAATTCTTCTTTAACAGAGATATATGGTAAAAAAGCTAATCCATATTTTCTAGCTACTAACATTTTTGCACCTTCAATACCTTCGACTTCTAATTTACAATTAAGACTACTTTTGCTATATCCTAATTTTTTTAAATTTCTAGCTAAATTGTTAGTAATTTCACTTCTGCTAGTAAAGGTAATAATACAAGCATTTAGTAATTGATCAACAGACATACTATCAGGAACTTCATTATCATTTAAACCAATAAGTACTATTCGATTAACTCCAGTTTCTGTTGATAATACATCTATATTACCTTTCATTTCAAAGTGGGATTTATATGAGAACCCAATATCGCAGATATTGTTTTCTACATCAGTAATAATTTCATCAGAAAAGCTTGTAAGTAATTCATATTTTAAATATGGGTTTTCTCGCTTAGCTTCAATTAATGTACAAGGAAGAGCATAGTCAGCAATTGATGGGCATGCTTCAATTTTTAAAGTGATATTTTCTCTATCATCATTCTCAATTTCTGTAAGCATTTCATCATAAGTCCGTAAAATATTTTTAGCATATAAAAGAACAACTTCACCGGTTTTTGTCAGAGCAACTCCTTTATTACTTCGCTCTAGAAGTTTTTTCCCTAAATCTATTTCTAGTTTTTGAAGTTGTTGGCTTAATGCAGATTGTGAAATATGTTCTTGTTTAGCTACTTTACTTATACTACCTGCTTTAGCTATTAAATAGAAAAATCTCATTGATTCAGTGTTCATTAGATGCCCTTTCTTGTTTAATTCCTACGCAATATTATACCATAAGTTTTGCCATTAAAAAATCTTATACTGCATTATAAAGTGTAATGGAACAATAGGTCAAAAAAATGTTAGAATATATGAGAATGTTAAATAATTAACAATCGATTTATAGAAAGGATGTGAAATAGTGACAACGGGTATAAAAAGATCTTCAAGTAGTACTAGAAGAAGTCCTAGGAAGAAAAAGAAAAGTCAAATACCATATGCTATTGGTGTATTAATTGTGATTATCGTAATTGGTATCTGGTTAGCAACAAAGGAAAATCATCAAGCACTTTATTGGATGTTAGGTTTGGCATTTGGTTTTATTTTACAGCGCTCTAGATTCTGTTTTACAGCATCAATGAGAGACCCTTATCTTACTAAAAGCACATCAGTAACACGAGCAGTACTTATTGCATTTGCTATTACCACGATTGGCTTTGCAGCAATTAAGTATGGTTACTTTATACAAGGTCTTGTAATTCCAGGACAAAGCTATATTGCACCAATCAGTATTGCAACAGCAGTAGGAGCTTTTATGTTTGGCGTTGGTATGGTCATTGCTGGTGGTTGTGCATCAGGAACTCTAATGAGAATTGGTGAAGGATTTTGGATGCAAGTATTAGCTTTATTCTTTTTCGTAGTTGGATCCCTATGGGGCGCTCATGATTACGGATGGTGGATGAGAAACTTTATGCTTGCAGGAAAAAGAGTATTTCTACCAGACTACTTAGGTTGGTTTGGAGGAGTATTAGGTAATTTATTGATTATAGCGGTGATTTATGTAATTGCACATAAATACGGAAATAAAAACAAAGAGAGTGAATTACATTAATAATTAAATGGAGGAAATTAAAATGAGTAAAGAAGTAGTATTAGATTGTTTTGGAGAAGCGTGTCCAGTACCATTGGTAAAAGCTGAAAAGGCATTAGAAAAAATGGATATTAACGATATATTAATCGTACAGATTGACCATAGTTGTGCAATGAAAAATGTACCTGAATGGGCTAGGAAACAAGGACATAACGTTGAAATCGAAGAAATCGATGATGGCGAATGGGAAGTAATTATTGAAAAA